>JBKGXW010000004.1:0-67659 GCA_046546395.1 Halanaerobiales bacterium | reverse complement strand
TGTTCTTCCATAACATGCTGGAGTCCCTGCCCAAACAGGCACAATACATGATCATCATCCAGCGAATAGTAAACAGACCTTCCCTCTTTACGAAACTTGACCAGTTTATTGGTTCTTAAAACCCTTAATTGATGCGATATAGCTGAAGCGCTCATGTCCAGTAATTCCGAAAGATCACAGACACATAACTCCCTCTCCTTGAGTGCATATAATATTTTTATACGTGTTGGATCACCTATTGTTTTAAATATCTCAGCCAGTTCATATACAAGTTTTTCTTCAAGTATATCGTCCTTCATCATTTCAACAAGTTGCACATCTGGGTTAAAAACTTCGCATATATCACATAATGCCTTTTTTTCAGTTTTATGACTCATAATTACTACTCCTCTCTGCTAACTTCCTGATAACTTCACCATTATATCTGAATAATTATTCACATATTTAATAATAGTATATACTACTATTATTTTAAAATCAAGAGCAGGATAGTAATTCCCCCTGCTCTTTTTGCAATTATCGAATTCTATACCCTCTAATGATATCCCTTCTATTGTTTCTTAGCCTTTCTGTTCTTCCAGTGTTTATCTCTGTATTAAAATCTGTCTGTGCATTATCACCAATACCCCGTTCTCCTGTATCAATCGGCTGGGAAGGATTTAAATTCGGAAATCTCCGGACCTGGGGATTCAAATCAAGGAAATCTTCATATACTATTAATTCTACTATTGATTCAGTTGCTAGATCCTCAAATACTTCAGCTATTCTGGGAATTCTTTGACCAGAGCGTTGTCTTGCTCGAAAACTAGATTGGCGTGGGAATAAGCCTCGTTTTGTATTAATAGGCATACTGTCTCCTCCTAACCCTCATGTTTGCTTTTAAAAATTAATTAAGTCGTTAAGTTATCATTTATTTGCTCTACACTTTCATTGCTATAAATCTCTTTATGATAAAAACAGTTTTAGACTAACTGCTAATATAGTATATGAAATATAATGCAAATAGTTAGGATTGAAGGATTGATTCCTTTTTTCTGTGGAATAATATCCAGTAAGGCACTTAAAGGAGGGATGTCTCTGGAAAAATATAATAACAAATTTAAATTAAGAATGATGGAAATGCCTGTAGAAAACCATCAAACTGCTGCCTGGGTGAATATAGAGAGTCTCCAGGGAGAAGCCAGGGTTTTTAATCCTGGCTATCTGGGGGCAGAACAGGCAAAAGAATATGTTGATGAAAATGAAAAATAACTCTTAGTGCCTTTAAATCCAAAAAAGAGAGAGCGGCAGGAAATCTTAGCCGCTTTCTCTTTTGTCCAACTTAAATTTTGCTATTTTCCTCGTTTTTGGGAGTATCTTACTCCTGAAAAACACTTTTCGCTATTTAATTTATAAATTTACCCTTTATTAATCTTATTTAGTTACTTTCCTGAATTTTAAATTCCGATTTAAGCGGCTGACCAGCCCTAACATCCTTGTGAATTCCATCTTCATCTATGACTACTTTACCATTTACCAGTACATAATTAATCCCCTCAGAATACTGTGCTGGGTTGACTACAGTTGCACAATCCTTTATATTTTCAAAGTCAAAAATAACTATATCAGCATCCATACCCTCCTGAAGACGCCCTTTCTTTCTTAATGCCGGAACCTGCCCTTCAAGTAACTGTGCAGGTAATAAAGTCATTTTCTTAATAGCTTCCATCAGGGTGATTACCTCTTCTTCCCTAACATATTTTGCAATTAACCGGGAACAGTTTCCTGCTCCTCGCGGATGGTTATTCATTCCAGGAGGTCCTCCATTGGGATCTGGCTCAATCATCCCATCACTACCGATCATAACAAAATCTTCTTCAATTGACCTGACCACATCTTCTTCCGGTATGGCATAGGCCGCAGCCAGTACGCCATATTTTGCTCTATTTTCGTAAAATGACTCCTTATCCATTCTTTCCTCATGACCGATTAACTGCAGGTCTTCATAACTAATCTGAAATCTCTCCTGCCAACCTGCATCAAAACGGGCTGATGAAAGCCGTGTAGCCCAGTAATTATAAGGATATGTACAGGCAGTTACCTTGAGGCCCTCTTCACGAGCTTCTCTAAGAATACTTAGAGACTCTTCCATGGAATAAGTACCACCAGTACTATTAATATGATCTATATGTATTGCAGCACCTGTTTCGCGAGCATAATCCAATACCTCATTCAGGGCATCAATATTATTGCCGCCTTCTCCATACATAGTTGAATAACGTACATGGAAAAAAACAGGTACGTTATAACTGGCTGCCAGTTTCATAAGTGGTATAATTTCATCTGCTCCTGTTCCCGGGTAATATTCCAGGCTGAACGAAATAGCCATGGCACCTTCCTTAAGTGCCTTTTCGGCCTTTTCTACCATTTTTACAACCTGTTCTTCATTCGCATGTTGATATGGACTCAAACCCAGACCAACTCTCATTTCTGCAACAAAAAAAGAAACACCATAATTTATAGCTTGACCTTCCTTTTCATAATATGAATAGTAACTTGCTGGATTTACTGTCCCTCCGTGAAGTACAAGAACTGTAGTAATACCATCTCCTAATTTATACCAGTTACCGACTGGATTTGGATCATAAGAAAGTGGGTCTATAAACCCGGGGGCAACTACTAATCCACCGGCATCTATTTCCCTTTTTCCTTCAAGTGGTTCCTCGGAAATACGAATTATTTTTCCATCCCTGATACCTATGTTTAAACCAATTTGATCTAATTCTGTCTCAGGATCCATTATCCTGCCGTTTTTAATTACAATATCAAAGCATCCTTCTTCAGAAGGAATTTCTTCTGCTGCAAACACCAGATTGCTGAGTAAAAATAAAGTAACCAGAAAAATCAGTATAAGAAACTTATTATTCATATCATCATCCTTTCTCACAAATATCTTCATCCGGGCATTGTAAAACTCATCTTAAACTGCGTGTTCAAAAAGTTAGCTTAGTAGATTATATTTCCCGGAACGAAATTAAGGACATGTGTCCATTAAAAACTATAATCTACGATTCAAAATGAAACTTTTCGAACAGACTCTTTCATAACATTTCTCTAAAAAATCACCTACAAAATTAACAAACCGTTAATACGAAGAACATCTCAGGTTCAATCGGCAATAAAAAAGATTAATCAATTAGCTCTATATTCTGGTGTTCTCTGGCAAGTTCCAGATATTCTTCTGCATTCTTTTTGATTTTATTGATATTTTCCTTTGTTAATTCCTTTACTATCTTGCCCGGAACACCCAGTACCAGACTCCCTGGAGGTATTACTTTCCCTTCAGGTACCAGTGCATTTGCCCCAATTATAGAATTTTCTCCAATTACTGTATTATTAAGAATTGTTGCACCCATTCCTATCAGGCAATTATCCCTAATCTCACAACTATGCAATATAGCACCATGTCCTACAGTTACATTATCGCCGATTTTCAGGGGTATATTGTGGTCTACATGCAAAGAACTATTCTCCTGTACATTTGTATTTTTCCCTATGACTATATCTGCGATATCTCCTCTAATGACGGTATTGTACCAGATATTAGCTCTGGATTTTAAAGTAACTCTTCCAATTATTTTACACCCAGAGGCAATAAAAACATCCTCTTCTATTACGGGTGAATAGTCTTTGTACCTATAAAGCATTTACATCCTCTCCTATTAACTTTATTTCCACTTATTTGCTATATATGAGGATATTTTAGAATGTTTTTAGTAATACTTCCTCAAAATTTTTTATGTAATATCAACAAATCAATTTTTATACTTTCTTGTTACACTCCTATAATACCCTAAAAGTTAATAAAAATCAATAAGAACAAACCCTCTTCCTGATTATGGATAGTAATTGTTTAATATATAATAAACTAATATCTGCATTTATTATTCCTCTTCATTGAGAAGAATTTTATAAGTAGGTATGTTGCAGTAGTTAAAAGAATAACATATACCACTCCAGATAAATTCTCGAGAAAATCAGGCATTACAAACAATCCAATAGCGAGATAAAACATAATTATACCACTGATTAATTTCAGTTGGCGTCCCTGGTCTTCATTTAATTTCTTTATTCGAAGAGTAATATATACTGTAAAAACTATTAATAATTCATCCAGAAAATAGACTAACAAGTACATAGCTAACAAAACAATAAACATATTATTCGAGATATTAGCTTTTTGTATAATATTCATCCAGAGAAAGGGGAAACCTGCTGTACAGGGTAATTCAAGTAGCGTGATACTTATACTCGATATAGCAGTTAAGGCAATTATTTTAATACTGGATCCCTCTGCTCTTGATAACTTACCTAGATTTTTTAATACACCGGGTTTATATTTTTCGGGCACAGAAAACGAAAACCCTTTTTTATAGCAAAAATAGTCTTTGATATTCACCAGTGCAAAGATTATTATAAAAACAAACATAAATAATCTGATATAGAACAGATCCTGTATATAAGAAAAAACTGTAAAAACACCTGAAATAAAAACACCATATGTTATTGCAGAAACTGTCAAAAAAGTCAATCCTACTAGCAATACCCTTTTCCTTGAGCCTGAATATATTATGAAGTTAAGCAGGAAAGTAAGAACCCATAAGGAACAGGGATTAAACCCATCGGTCACAGCAATGAGAAGTGTTGTAACAACTATAGAAGTATTCTCAAGATTTACTTGTCCCAATAATGGCAGTTCTATAGTATTGTTATTGATAGTCTGACTTATTGCTATTTCACTGTTAAAAACAGACTCCAATCTATCTTTTATTTCGTCAATTTTTGAAGTACCAAACCAGATATTATCACCAAAAATATAGGCAGGGACACCCCTGGCATTGCTTCCCAACTCAGCGGCTTTTTCCTCAAAAAAATCCTTATTTTCTTCATTATCGAATACTTCATATGATTTGACAATTAAATTCGGATAGGTTTGCTCCCATTTCTGTATATCACCTTTTACCTCTTCGCAATGGAGACAACCCTCCCCCCAGAAAAAATATAATGTAATCTCACTTTCCATTCCCTGTGTAATACTAAGTGGACTGATAAATACTAAGAGAAATACGAGAATGATTTTTGTTTTCATGATCTAACACCTGCTTATAAGAGCTTTGTATAATAAATACTATATGTGTAGCTAAAACAATCCACCTTTTGAATCTACAGTAGTCCTGATAATATCCGAATAAGCTTTAGCAGCGTTTTCACCTTTAGTAGTTGTGACCCTGACCCTGTATTCTTTGCCGGGTTCAAGGTTTACGAAATAACAGTAATTAATACCTGATAGAATCTGTGTATCCAATGCTTCTCCCTCTATTGTTCCTCCATCTACTGCCGAGCGGTGGTCACGGTAGTTAAAATCAAGTCCTACCCTTAGTCCACTACCTTCAGCATAATGCGGCATACCCAGTGCTATCTTCAGGTGTATCATCAAAGGTATAATGTGCGACTGGATCCACAGAAGGCTCCACAGCACTATTCATTATATTCCTTTCAATATCTTTTTCCTTCTCTATATCCAGTTCATATTCTTCAATCGTATCATAAGGATCCGGACATCCCGATGGACAATAGTCTGGTTCCTCCTGGCTATCTATATTATCATATTGATTATATTCTTCAGTTGTATCATCGTTTACTGAAGAATCTGCCTGAAACCCGCATGTCAAAACTAAGATAAATAAAAAGATTAATATTTTTACCGTAAAATTATGTTTTAAAATCTTTATCATACCTGTACCTCCTGTTTTTTATCAATCCTTAAATTACAAACAATTTCCTGTTCTAATATCTATGGGGTAATAAAAATATATAAGCTTAAATTTCACAAAACTTTATTATCATAAGAAAACTTTCTTTATACTAGTATGTAATTTTTTCTATTTTTTTAGATATATTTTCTACATTATATCATTTTTTTGCACTAGATTCCATAATATTATATAGGAAAAACGGCGGATAATATCCGCCGTTTTTCCTATATTTATTTTATTGTATTAAAGGATAAGCTACACTGATTTAAAGACCTCTTACATTCTTATATTAATTCAATTTACTCCTTTATACTAATCCTAACTATATTGCATCTCTGCTAATCGTTTATAGCTCTCATATCGTTCTTTCGCATCTTTTTCTGCTTTAACAAACAACTTCTCTGCAATTTCCGGGAAAGTATTCTGAATTTGAGTAAATCTTATCTCTGACATCATATAATCCCTTACTGAACCTTTTGGTTCTTTGGAATCCATGATAAATGGATTCTTACCTTCCTCTCTCAGCATTGGATTATAGCGATAGAGGTGCCAGTACCCTGTCTCCACAGCTTTTTTCTCCTGGGCAACAGATGTACCCATACCTGTCTTGATACCGTGACTTACACATGGGGCATAGGCTATAATCAGTGAAGGGCCATCATATTGTTCTGCCTCCAGAATAGCTTTAATAGTCTGATTCATATTAGCACCCATAGCTATCTGAGCTACATAGACATAACCATAACTCATGGCCATCATTCCCAGATCTTTCTTCTTTATCCTTTTACCTGATGCAGCAAACTTAGCTGCTGCTGCAATCGGGGTTGCTTTAGAAGACTGTCCACCAGTATTTGAATATATCTCAGTATCATAAACCAGTACATTAACATCTTCGCCGGCTGCCAGTACATGGTCAAGTCCTCCATACCCAATGTCATATGCCCAACCGTCTCCACCGATAATCCACTGCGATTTCTTAATCAAAAAGTCTTTATTCTTCAGTATTTCGTCAATGATTTTATTCCCTTTATATTTATCATTATTGATCAATTCAAGCAGTTTTACGCTGGCATCTTTTGAGACTTCACCATTATTCATGTTCTCTATCCAGTATTTAAAGGCGTTTTTACAATCAGCATCAAGATCAGAATCCAGGCCTTCTTCCATCATATTTTTAAGTCTTTGTCTGATCTGGCTTACCGCCAGATACATTCCATAACCAAACTCCGCATTATCCTCAAAGAGTGAGTTTGCCCAGACCGGACCTTTTCCTTCTGGTGTAGTGGTAAATGGTACAGATGTCTCACTACCACCCCAGATAGAGGAACAACCAGTGGCATTTGCAATCATCATCCTGTCACCGAATAGCTGTGTTGCCAGGATAGTATAGGCAGGCTCGCCACAACCAGGACAGGCACCGTGGAATTCCAGTAAAGGTTTGGCAAACTGACTCCCTTTCACAGTGGTTTTCTTCATCAAATCGTCCTTATATGTTACCTGATTGGCAGCATATTCCCAGTTTTCCAGCTGGCGGGGCACCTCTTCTTCGGCGTTAACCATTACCAGTGCCTTATCAGGAGCAGGGCAGATATCTGCACAGTTGGCACAACCGGTACAATCCATTGTACTGACCTGAATACGATAGTGATATCCCTCTAGACCAGCAATTTTTGCTTCCTTTGTCTCAAAGGTATCAGGTGCATTTTTCTTCTCTTCTTCATCAAGCAGGAATGGGCGTATAACAGCATGTGGGCAGATATAGGCACACTGATTACATTGAATACAATTTTCAGTCTGCCACTGAGGCACCATTACTGCAATACCGCGTTTCTCATAAGCAGTTGTTCCCATAGGAAAGGTACCATCTTCCATACCCTCAAAGACACTGACCGGAAGTTCATCCCCTTCTCTTCTGCCTTGAGGCCTTTTTAACCTCTTAATAAATTCAGGCTCATCTTTTTCAGGATAGTCTTCTTCCTCATCCTGAGCATTACTCCATTTAGAGGGAACATCTATTTTAATCAATTTTTCAAGCGACATATCAACTGCCTTATTGTTCATATCAACAATCTTCTGACCCTTTTTACCATAGGTCTTATCAATAAACTCTTTAAGGTATTTAATTGCATCCTCAACAGGAATAACACTGGTCAATTTAAAGAAAACTGTCTGCATAACCATGTTGATTCTATTGCTTAACCCAACTTCCTGTGCTACACTGACAGCATCAATTACATAAAATTCAATCTTCTTTTCAGCAATAAACCGTTTGATTGAGGCCGGCAGCTTCTCATCAAGTTCCTCCTGTCCCCAGGGGCAATTTAATACAAAGGTTCCATTTTCTTTTAGACCCTTAAGTATATCATAGTGATAGACGTAAGATTTATTGTGACAGGCCACATAATCCGCATCATAAACTAGATAAGATGACTTGATTGGTTCATCACCAAAGCGCAGATGGGATATGGTTGTTCCCCCCGATTTCTTACTGTCATAGGCAAAATAACCCTGGGCATATAGGTCTGTCTTATCACCGATGATCTTGATGGCCATTTTGTTAGCACCAACAGTACCATCAGAGCCCAGTCCCCAGAGTCGACAACTAATTGTGCCCTCAGGCGAAGTATCTACTACATCATCTTCAGGTAATGATGTATTAGTCAGGTCATCGACTATACCAACAGTAAAGTGATCCTTAGGATTATCATTTTTTAGATTATTGAATACAGAAATAATCTGTGAAGGGCGGACATCTTTCTGACCTAGTCCATAGCGCCCACCAACAATAACCGGCTGCTTTTCTTTGCCATAAAAAAGACTCTGGACATCTTCATATAAAGGCTCTCCGGGAGCTCCAGGTTCCTTTGTCCTGTCCAGTACAGCAATCTTCTTTACTGAATCGGGAAATACACTAAAGAAGTATTTGTCTGAGAATGGACGATAGAGATGGACCTTGATCATACCAACCTTCTCACCTTTAGCAACCAGATAATCAACAACCTCTTCTACTACATTACAACCAGAGGCCATAGCTACAATGACATACTCTGCATCTTCTGCTCCGTAATAATTGAAAGGTTTGTAGTCTCTACCTGTAATCTTGCTAATTTCCTGCATATAGTTTGCTACAATGTCAGGAACAGCATCATAGAATCTATTTCCTGATTCTCTATGCTGAAAATAAATATCCGGATTCTGGGCAGTACCTCTGAGTACTGGTCTATCAGGGTTTAAGGAATTATTCCTGAAAGCATCAACTGCATCGTAATCCAGGAGTCTATCGAACTCTGAGTAATCCATTACCTCAACTTTATTTATTTCATGAGAAGTCCTGAACCCATCAAAGAAATGTAGGAATGGAACTCTGGATTTTATTGCTGCCAGATGAGCAATACCACCTAAGTCCATAACTTCCTGGACACTACTGGAAGCAAGAATTCCAAACCCTGACTGCCTTGTTGCCATTACATCTGAATGTTCACCAAAGATTGACAGGGCATGAGTGGCGACTACCCTGGCACTGACATGGAACACTCCAGGCAAATATTCACCGGACATCTTGTACATATTGGGAAGCATCAGGAGTAATCCCTGTGAAGCTGTATAAGTTGTGGTCAATGCCCCACCCTGTAGTGAACCGTGTACAGCTCCTGCCGCTCCTGCTTCTGACTGCATCTCCGTAACCCTGACCTGCTGTCCAAAAAGATTCTTCTTCCCCTGAGCAGACCAGAGATCCACCATCTCCGCCATTGGTGATGATGGTGTGATGGGATAGATAGCAGCTACATCAGTAAATGCATATGAAACATAGGCAGCTGCTTCATTACCATCCATTGTTTTCATTTTTTTTGTCATATTGTAACCTCCGTTTTACTTTTTTTCTTCATTACATAACATTTTACTGTCTGGTTTTATAAATTTCTGAAAATTGATATACCCAAGATCTATTTATTCATTTATTTTTAGTATTGTTCTTTTCAGCTTTATAATACCTATATTTTAAGTTTTTTACAGAAAAAACCCCATTAAGATTAATAAACTAATCATAACAGGGTTCAGTTTTTTAAAATATATCGTTTTATAATTGAAAAAATTTTATACTTCCACGTAAATATCACAAGGAAATAGTATTTTATTGTATGTCGTATTCTTACTCAACTTAAAAATCATTAAAAACCTGATGCCCTTCCCGAAGAGTACCATCTGCATTTATGAATGCCATGTATCCTGCCTCTCCAACCGGCCCATATTCAGGTGTATGTAGATCTGCAACAAGACTGTGATGTAAGGCATGTACCAGCCAAGCTATTTTTCTTTCCTTTAATTCTGTAAGTGTAAACTTGATGTTCTCTATTCTCCATTTATTATCCAGAGAACCCCAACATGTCTCAGTAACTAACAGTGGTTTACCCATTCTCTCTCTTACATCTACATAATCATCAAGCAGTCTTCTGAATGCAGCCTTGGCTTTTTCATCATCCTGGTCAGCTATAAAGTAAGGATGAATAAATAAAATATCGCTTATAGGCAATACTCTTTCCAGACCTTTTTTTCCATGTCCTGCGTGTAGACTAATACCTACTGATGATTGTGGATCCAATTCTTTTATAAATCCATAAAGACCCTCGAGCCATTTGTATTCTTTTCCCTCTATTTCTTTCATTTCCGCAAGAGGCTTATCATAGGAGAATGGTTCATTACATATATCCCAGGCCAGAATCCTTGTGTCCTTCAGATGAGGTGTAACTACATCACTCACATAGCTGCTAAATTGACCATCTCTATCTCTACTTGCCCAACTCCATCCTTTAATTATGTGATCCAGGTAAACACCACCATTGTCCAGAAAACTATTATGCCAGCGATTAAATAGTGTAGGAACAACTTTTAAGTCCAGTCTATCAGTTATCTTGAGATAGATTTCAAAATCTTCTACAAATTTCTCTGGATTCCTGCGATAGGCCTCCCAGGAAAGCCATAGACGGATAGTATTCATATCCGGGAAATATTGTTTACCTCTTCTTAGTTCAAGCTCTATCTTTTCTGAGTCAAAGTAAATCCAGTTTTCAAAACTTGTACTACCATAGCTCGGTTGATAATTAAAACCCCTTATTTTTGAAAAATCTATCATAATAATCATCTCCTAACTTCAGTATTTAAGTAAATATCGTCCCCTTTATATTCTTCACTTAAAAGGCTTTCTATTCCTTCATTTTATATGGAAATTGTATAATAATTGTATAGAAATCTTAATGATATTTTATATTGAATTGTCTCGTTATGTAATATTGATAACTTTTTATGTTATTACTCAATGTTATAATTAAAAGCGTAAAGGTTAAAAATAATATACATATAGGAGGAATGTCTAGATGAATAATTTTGATTTTCACAACCCTACAAAAATTATTTTTGGTAAAGATAAAGAGAAAACTACTGGAGACGTCGTCAAGATACATGGCAACAAGGTGCTGCTCCACTATGGTGGGGGCAGTATCAAAAAATATAGCCTCTATGACACAATAATTGATTCTCTGAAAGAAGCTGGTGTGGATTTTATTGAACTTGGAGGTGTACAACCCAATCCCAGGTTAGGCATGGTTAATGAGGGCATAGAACTATGCCGGGAAAATGATATCGACTTTATACTGGCAGTTGGCGGCGGTAGTGTTATTGATTCAGCTAAAGCTATTGCTGTAGGTGTACCCTATGACGGTGATGTCTGGGATTTTTATGAAGGCAAGGAGCAACCTGAAGAAGCCCTCCCCGTAGGAGTAGTCCTTACTATTCCTGCTGCAGGTAGTGAATCCAGCATCAGCTCTGTTATCACAAATGAAAACGGCTGGCTTAAAAGAGGACTAAATCACCCGATTATTACACCTGAGTTTGCCATCATGAATCCAGAAATAACATTTACTTTACCTCCATACCAGACAGCCAGTGGTATAGTTGATATGATGGCTCACATTATGGAAAGATATTTTACCAATGTCTCTCATGTAAATCTAACAGATAGACTATGTGAAGGTACTTTAAAGACTATCATAGAAAACGCAGCAATAGTAATGGAAGAACCAGAAAACTATGATGCCCGGGCAGAAATCATGTGGGCTGGTACAATTGCCCATAATGGATTACTGAACACAGGCAGAATTGGAGACTGGTCATCACATGCTATCGAACATGAACTCAGCGGTATATATGATGTAGCACATGGTGCTGGACTTGCCGTGATCTTCCCTGCCTGGATGAAATATGTCTATAAACATGATATAAACCGTTTTGTACAGTTTGCTTCTCGTGTATTCGATATAGATAAAAACTATGATGAACCTGAAAGAACAGCCCTGGAAGGTATCTATAAACTAAAACAATTCTTCAAGAGGATAGGAATGCCGACCAGTCTGGAAGACCTGGGTATTCCTGATGATAGGCTAGAGGAAATGGCGGCAAAATGTAAAAAACCCAATAATGGAAAACTTGGGAATTTCGTAAAGCTCTCTGAAGAAGATATACTTGAAATTTATAAAATAGCCAATCATTAGAAATATTAACGAAAAGAAACCCGAAAAATTAATAATAATACGTAAATGAACAATAAAACGAAAACAAATAATAACTCCAAAATTCCAAATGCTCCCCATGGAGGCCACAGACTAATATAACCTGGCTGTGTTCCGGGGAGCATCAATATATTTTATGCTTTTCTCTTTTATTAAACAAATATTTAACATTACGGCCCTGAATAAAAACTTAGCCCAGTATTTTAAAGGAGTATTTGAAAAAATGAACTAAGCTTTCTTTGTCACTACATCAATCAATTCTTCACTCACAACCTTGCCATCCAGATCAACCAGTGCAAAATTCATACCTTTATAACTCCAGACAGCCCTTCCAATCTTTAATTCATTAAGGATGTGTAAAAAATCCTGGTGCCACCTTATTCTACTTTCAATAGGGGTATGGTCAATTACACCAAACTCACCACAATATAATTCCCTTCCGGTTTCTTTCAGGAAATCAACTGCAGGCTGTATATCTTCCCACAACATATCTTTGTTGATTTTTATTCCTCTATTGTGGTCAGCCCATCCTTTGTATTTGGGGTGTTCAGCAATAAATCTATCAAGATGTGTGAATTCCCCCGGGTATTCTATAGTTTGATTGTAGTCCATTGCCATCTCAGACCATCCGGCCTTCTGATGTGTAAATAAATGTGGGTGATAAAAATGAAATGTGTATATTACATTGGGATCATCCAGTAATTTTATATTCTTTAACTCACTAACAGAATTGTAATGATTTCCACCATAAATAATTTTTCTTTCACTGTCGATATCCCGTATTGCAGCAATAGTTTCATGAGCAAGTTTGTTCCATCTCTTACTGTCAGGCTCAACCATTTCATTTAGTAATTCCAGGATCAGGTTCTCTTCCTGTTCACTATATCTTTCAGTAATATATTCCCAGAGACTGATAAACCTTTTACGCATCTCAGTATCATCAAACAATGTATTTTCATCAAGGGAACCAAAACTATATCCCGGTGCTTTATGTAAATCCAGTATTACATTCAGGTTGTTCCTTTTACACCATTCAAGACAATTATCAATATATGAAAATCCTTCTTCCTTATAATCAAGAGGATTATCATCATCTTCCAGTACCGGATAATCTACAGGAAGGCGTACATGGTCCATCCCCCAATCTGCTATTCTCTTGATATCCTCTTCAATAATGAAGCTTTGAAAATGTTCCCTACCTTTATTACCATACTGGGAAATCCAGCCCCCCAGATTAACACCTACATAATATCCTTTAATCATAACATCTCTCCTATCCAATTAATATATTAGCTCAGCAGTATTCTCTGATAGTAGTACATTATTTATAATGTAAAACATCATTTCGATTTAATCATCATTTTCAAGTAATTCTACTATCATACCAAGCTGGGGTACTGCATCTATATAGGCATATCTCCCTCCAGTATATTCACCCTTCTGTACCAGGGTCATACCCTTACTTTTCATTAAATCTACAGTTTCCTGCATTCCCTTAATCTGTAAAGCCACATGGTGGATTCCCTGTCCATGTTCATCCAGGAACTCTTTCCAGGTACTGGGCTCATCAGTTGGTTCAATTAATTCGAGCTGTAATGATCCCATATCAAAGAAGGCTAATTTAGCCCTTGCCTCTGTATCTTCACCCCTGTATTTAGTCTCTGCCTTTTCCAGTGGGTCAGTCATCATCACTTCAGGTACTTCCATACCAAATAAATCTGCATAATTTTTTGCAATCTTTTCAATATCTTCAACAATCACACCAACCTGTACCAGTACATTATTCTGCATTTTTTCCATTAATTCTTCCTCCTCTTTTTCTCATAAATAATGTTAGATTTTCACCATAACCTTTGGTAATATTCACGGATATTATTATCTATCAACCCTGTTTTTCATTAAGAGTTCCAGTAATTCCCTATCAACTTTAAATCCTTTATAATTTTCAAGCTTAGCTCCAGGTCTGCCATGTTCCACAATCCCGAATGGGCCTTTGAAATTCCAGAGAGAATATCCCCAGCCATATTCTTTATACAAACTGAGTAAATCTGTTAACCAGGCCAGGGCAACCTGATTTGGTGTTTTATTGTAACAGCCAAACTCTCCAATATGTACCTCAACCCCCATTTTCTGAACATCAAGCCAGGGTTGATAAAACTTACGGAGTGTATCTTTATCCCAGATTTCGCCATAACATTCAACACCAGGGTAGACAGGTTCGGGTATATCCATTAAACCCTCAGTCCATTCAGCTTTATAATGACTGACAGCCATTGGTTGATAGCCTCTGCCGCTATGAACCACATCAAGATCAGCTAACTCAGGTATAGCCAGATGTCCTCCTGCCAGTCCATCAATGACAATCTCTCTGTCAGGATCTATATCACGGATAGCCTCAACTGTACGCCTGATTACTTTTTCATGCTTTTCCCTGGTCATACCATACTGTCCCTCTGACGGCGGTTCATTTATTAAATCAAAGCTTAAGTCTTCTGACGAAATTCCTTTATACCTTTTTGCAAATAGTTCCCACTGATATGCAAAGGCATCCTGAGCTACCTTGTCTGTCCAGAGGTTGTCTTTTTCAATATCATTACGATTGATACAGTATCCCGGGGCTCTATGTATATTAAGTGAAAGATGTATATTCCTCTCCTGACAGGCCTTTATATAACTGTCTATATTTTCAAAAATACTTTCATCTGGTTGAAAATACTTAAAGTCTTTAATCCAATATCTATAATCCAGCGGTATCCTGACAAAATTAAAATCATGTTCTGCCAGAAAATCAAGCGCCCTTTCATCGACTGGTTGAGGGTCTCTTCCTTTTTCCCAGATAAACATCCATTGAAAATTGAATCCATACTTTTTCATTTAGTTCTCCTCCAGTATATATAATTATTTGCTTTAATACACTACTCTAACGTATATGAAATAACAATAAATTAATTTATGTATATTTCATTAAACTTATTTTGTACTCAAACCCCGACATCTTTTGTTTCTGCTTAATCCTGAACTCCCAGATCTTTCTTCAGTTCTTTATTCTTATCAATTAACTCGATCCTCTGTTGTACACAATCGTAGGAGAATAATGGATCTGCAGGTGTATTTATCACATAATCAACCAGCTTATCAACAGTAGTTATAGCCACATGAATACGTGTATCTGATGAAGCATAGTATAGATAAACATCACCATTATCCCTGACAATAACACCATTGGAGAAAACAACATTTGATACATCACCAATACGTTCTTCTCCTTTTGGTGCCAGCAGATAACCACCAGGCTGGTAGATCACTTTTTCAGGTTCTTCAAGGTCAGTCATTAAGACATAAAGTACATAACGCAGTCCAGCTGCAGTATTCCGTACACCATGGGCTATGTGTAGCCATCCCCTTTCAGTCTTTATCGGTGCTGGTCCCTGCCCATTTTTTATTTCTTTGATTGTATGATAGACCTTTTCATCAACAATAATTTCTTTATTAATTCTGGCATTTTCAATAGACTCTGATAAACCCCAGGCGATACCTCCACCTGACCCAGTGCTGATAAAGCCATCCTGAGGTCTTGTGTAAAAACCATATTTGCCATCAACAAATTCGGGGTGTAAAACAACATTTCTCTGCTGAGGAGAAGCTGTCTTCAAATCAGCAAGCCTTTCCCATTCTTTCAAATCTCTAGTCCTGGCAATACCACATTGTGCTATAGCTGATGATGTATCACCTGCCGGTGCATCGGGGTCCTTCCTCTCGGTACAGAATAGACCATATATCCAGCCATCTTCATGCTTTACCAGTCGCATATCATATACATTAACATCACGGTCCTCTGTCTCAGGCATGACAACTGGCTTATCCCAGAATTTAAACCCTTCAATCCCATTATCACTCTCAGCAACAGCAAAGAATGACTTTCTATCATTGCCTTCAACACGACATATCAGATAAAACTTCCCATCTATTTCAATAGCACCTGGATTAAAGACAGCATTTATGCCCAGTCTTTCCATCAGGTGTGGATTTGACTGATAGTCAAGGTCATATCTCCAGTATAATGGCGTATGTTCATCTGTCAGTACAGGATATCTGTATCTATCAAAAATCCCATTACCGGGCAATATCTTTTCGTTCTTTCTGTTTACTATCTCCTTGTGATTAAGGACAAGTGCATCCAGCCTCTTTCTAAATTCTTTTTTTGTAAGACCCATTTAATATTCCTCCCTGGTCATTTATATAATGTGATAATATTCCTGCCAAATATCCTTTACAGGTATTTATCTTAAAAATAGTATAATTCGATAATACATTAGCATTTATAGTCTTATTTTGATAAGATCTTTTCCAGTCTTTCAATCACTTCAAAACAGCACCTACCATTGTGATAAGGGGACTTCCAGGCCTCGACTTTTAGTTTATCAAGATATGGCTGGTAGTTGTCATCCAGGATAGCATACCATTCACCATATTGGCCATCTACCACATATTCTTCAATAAACTCCCAGCATTTTAATGCAGCCTCCAGATATCTATCTCCGGCATTTAATTGATAGGCATTAATAAATCCAACTACATTCTCTGCCTGCGGCCACCAGTGCCGGTCACTATCAAGTTCATCCCCTTCTCTTTCATAATAGATACTACCATCTTCAGCCAGACCTTCCTGATAGGTAGCCTCTGCCATCTTGATAGAAATATCTTTCACTCTTTCCAGCAAATCCTTATCCTCCAGGACCTCAGCTGCTTCATACAAAAGCCAGCTCCCCTCAATATCATGGCCATATGATACTATTTTTGATTTGGGATTCCAGTATTCATCCATGAAGAGTATAAAGTGATAATTATCATCTATTATATAGTCAACAGTTACTTCAATTAACTCTTTTAATTTTTTATATAATTCATCACTCTTCCAGACCCGGTACAGGTTGGTATAGGCCTCAAGAATATGAAGATGTGTATTCATTGACTTTTTTTCATTCATGTCTTTATCACTCAGGCTCATATCCTCTTTCATTGACCAGTCTCTATTACAGGCTTCAATATACCCTTTGTTTTCCCTGTCATAACTATGTTCTTCAATTAAGTTGAAAATAGCTACTGCCGTTTTCAATGCCTTTTCCTCTTCCGTTGCCCTATAGAATTCAGAGAATGCGTATATTGCAAAGGCCTCTCCATAGATCTGTTTCTTTGTATCTATAGGATTCCCCTGATAATCCAGCATCCAGTACATCCCCTGATATTCTTCATCCCAAAACTTATTGATTAAATAGTCTTTAGCGCGATTAATAACAGTCAGATACTTCTTATCTCCCAGAATACGATAAGCCAGGGAATATGTCCATAAAATCCTTGTATTCAAAATCAATCCTTTGGGAGCTTTTTCAATGACCTCCAGATCATTGGTCATTTCACCAATAAAGCCCCCATACTCCTCATCAATCGTCTCCTCTGGCCAGAAAGAAAGAATCCTATCTCTTTCGCGTTCAATAGCTTTTTTAAAATCCTTCAATTTTTTTTTATTCATCCAGAAACCTCCTTTTTTGCACAATCATCAAAATAATTATATGTATAATAAGTGATAAATTAAAAACTTTTGCCTCTTGAACTTCTTATTATTTTGAATTTAAGGGTAAATAACTTCCAATTCTGGTTGCTACCTACCCCTCCAGTCTGTTTAATTAGAATAAATTAACATTGCCAACTCAAGTAGATAAGTGTGTTTATGTCATAGAGAAATTAAGCCAACGCCTTCTGGGTTTCCTTTAACTGTTTTATAATCTCTATCTTCTGCGGGCATTTGGTTTCACAGATACCACACTCAACACATTTCTCTGGTCCAAATTCCTCTTTTTCACTCTCAACCAGTTTCTTTAATTCAGATTTTGCATAATCTGTCAGACCATATACCCTGTGATAATTCATCAATTCAAAGACTTTTGGTATTTTGACTCCCTGGGGACATGGCAAACAATACTCGCAACCTGTACAATAAAGCTCGGCCATTTTTTTGTTTTCCTCCAGCATAGCCTTCACATCTGCTAATTCTTCCTCACTCAGTGGATTCGGATTTGAAGCGATTTCAGCATTCTGCCTGACCATATCGATATTCTCCATTCCTGATAAAGCAATATTTATATTGGGATTGGAGAAAACAAATCTCAGAGCAGTTTCAACTGTACTTCTGGAACCATCCATCATATTGTTGAGCTGTGTTGATGGTGCACCTAGCCTACCGCCTCCTATGGGGCCCATCACCACAACCCCTATACCCTTTTCCTGAGCATGGGCAATAGCCTCTTCATTACTGCGATCCAGGAGATTATATTGAACCAGCATTGTTTCAAAATGTCCTGTATCTATTATCTTAAATAGATTTTCCGGATCATCATGAAAGGAAAAAGACATATGTTTAATTAACCCTTCTTCTTTAGCTTTATATGCTGCAATGAGTGGACCATCAGGAACATCAATACTATTCTCATATGCTTCCCATCCAATACCCCACATATGATAGAAATCAATATAGTCAGTATCGAGTTTTTTTAGTGAATTTTCCAGTCTCTTTCTCCAGTCTGTACCCGATTTATTCTCAATTGGATTCTTTGTAGAGAGATAAACCTTATCCCTCCATCCCTTCAGGGCCCTACCGACAGCTATCTCACTCTTCTTCTCACAGTAATAGGGAGCGGTATCTATATAATTAACCCCCAGTCTAAAAGCCTCATGAATCATTTCAACTGCCTTATCATAATCTATATCTTTCTCGCCATTGATTTCTACCATAGGTAATCTCATGGCTCCAAACCCCAGTTTGGAGACTTCAATCCCCGTATTTCCGAATTCAGTATACTGCATTTAAATATCTCCTCCACATCTCTGTTTTCTATAATCTCAGTTTTGCTTTAGATTTTAATATATCTCTATCCTATCTATACAATTATCCTTTGCCTACCAACCTGCTGGCCAGCTGCCCTCAACTATGATTTACTTATAGGTATCTACTAATGAACGAATGATCAATTTTTCTTCCAACTCTTCAATTGAAAGTTCTTCTTCAGGAGTTACAAGCACAGTAATCTCTTTGCCAGGATATAAGTGGAAGAAATTATCACTGAAATCCACATCAAAGTTATCCAGTTCGAGCCATGTCCATAATGCTGGTTTCTCAGCTGATAGAGTCATTATATATTTGCTTGTATCCAGTTCTTCAATGCTATAGTCAATTGCAGGTTCAGCTAATTCCATATGTTTTGGTTTGGCAAATGATACAAAGTTATCAGAAACAACTTTATCATCCACTCTCAACTCTATCCAGAGCATGAGATCTCTGATTCCATAATCACTTACATATTCTTCTAATTCCAGGGTTTCAAGCAATATATTTGTCTGAGCTGGAATATCGGTCTTTATCTGACCACCTGCTAATTTACTCCCCTTAACATCTGTCAACCTCCAGAAAACCTCTCCATTAAGGTTTTCCAGTTTATCGCTTGTTACGTGTATTTCCACAGTCTTTTCTTCATTATTCTCGACTCCGGATACCAGTAATGGAGCATAAAATTTACGGGCCATAAAATGTAATGCTTTCCATCGTCCATAATAATCTATAGATGACCAGCTTGCTACCGGCCAGCAGTCATTTAACTGCCAGTAGAGTGTACCCATGCCCCTGGGCATCCCGCGGCGCCAGTGTTCAACGGCATATTTAATACCAAGTCCCTGCAAGATTTGACTTGCCCAGAGTACATCTTCAAATGTACCAGGCAGTCTAAACCATTCCAGCATATACTGCATAATAGTAGTATTTCCTATACCACTGCGCTGGTGTTCTTCCATCACATAACTGGTGATATTTCTGTCTTCAGGTTCTGTATAACTATAGACGGTTTTGGGTTCAGGGAAAGATTGGAAGCCAAATTCACTATTAAAACGGTGTTCACAGTTGCGATACCATTCAAATGGTTTCTTGCCATGCCATACATCCCAGACATGAACATCCCCCCAGCGTGGATTGTAGAAATCCTCACGATCCCCCTTGGGACTATGTGGACTGCCAGGCCAGTAATCAACCTGTGGGGAAAGTTCTCTAACTACATCTGGTAAGAGATTATCAAATAATCGCTTGTAATCTTCCCAGCTCATCTTAACTTTTTCTTTATCCCATTCCTCAGCAGCAATTCCCTGCTCTATTTCATTGTTTCCACACCATAGAGCCAGACTGGCATGATGACGGATACGTTTTACATTCTGCTTAGCTTCAACACGGACATTTTCCATCCATTCTTCATCAAATGTAGGATAAGTACCACAGGCGAACATAAAATCCTGCCAGACACAAATACCCAGTTCATCACAGATATCATAGAAGGCATCATCTTCGTAAATACCCCCACCCCAGACACGGATCATATTCATATTGGCCTTTGCTGTATCTTCCAGTAATCTACGATAATCCTCTCTTTCCAGTCGTGAAACAAATGTATCAGCCGGGATCCAGTTGGCCCCTTTTGCAAAGAATGGTAATCCATTAACTGCAAACTTAAAGGATTGTCCCCATTCATCATCTTCAAGAACCAGTTCCAGGTTTCGTAAGCCAATCCTCTTACTTTCCAGATCAAGTTCTGTGCCTTTCTCATCATATAGAGTAACCTCTACCGTATATAGGGGTTGTTCTCCCATACCATTTGGCCACCACAATTGCGGGTCATTAATCTCAAGTTTACTTCCCAGATGCCCATCTACAACAAACCCTTCTGATTCAGTAACAACACTATCTTGAAGCTTAACTTCTATTCGAGCCTTCAGATTCTCATTGTTTAAACGCTCTACATCAGTCTGAACCTCCAATGAAACAATATTATCATGACTATGGTCCTGAAGGATATTTACAGAATCAATTCTGGCAGTATTGTAGGCAATAAGTTCAATATTTCGCCAGATACCACAGGTAACCATCATTGGACCCCAGTCCCAGCCAAAGTTACTGGGTTGTTTTCTGATCCAGCTTCCACTATTCAATCTATGATCTCCCACACTCCAGGCAGGGAGAAAACATTCTTCTTCTTTTTTACGTAAAAAAGGCATAGGTGCATCGAAATGTACCTGAATACTATTGCTGCCTTCGTTAAGTATAGATTTCAAATCAAATTCCCAGCTGCGGTACATATTATTAGTACTTCCCAACCTCTTGCCATTAACATTTATGGTAGCCAGAGTATCCAGCCCATTACATCTTAATATTATTTTATCAGAATCAAGTACTTCTCTGTCAACTTCAAATTCACGGTAATAATCCCAGTCTGTCTCACCTATCCACATTATATCCTTCTCATTGTCCCTGTAAAAAGGCTCGTCTATTTCTCCCTGAGACAATAAATCGGTATGAACACATCCTGGAACAGTTGCAGATATCCTCTCTTCTTCTCCTGCTTTATTCAGTATCCATTCTCCATTCAATGAAATTTTCTGCATTATATCCTGTCCTTTCAAGTATAGTTTTTCGAGTTAACTTACCCAATTATATTTATTATATAATAAATAAAGTCTAAAAACATATCATTTTTTTTTGATTATATTATATTTTTTTGGAGATTTTAATTATTTATTCTTTATGATACAATTAATATAGGATACTCTCCTCCAGACCAGCTGATGATTAGTGGATAAAAAGGGCTGATTTTTATCTGCTGGGGAGAAGTTGAATGATTGGCAATACTATTAGTCAGGTAAAGGATTGATTAGAATGAAAATATATCCACTTGATCACGAAATGGACAAGCCATATATACTGAATATAAATGAGATAAAAAAGCCCTTTCCTGCACACAGGCACAATTTTATGGAGTTTTCCTATATCATAAAAGGAAAAGGCACTGAGATAATTAATGGAAAAAAACACGAAATAAGAAAGGGTTCATTTACCCTGCTTCTTCCCTACCAGGTTCACGAATTGCACCCCGATCCAGAAGAGCCGATAATATTATACAACTGTAATCTTGGCCTCGAGGCCTTTTTCGGAACAAACCGTCTCAGTGAACAACTGAATGAAATGATCTTTGAATTCAATGAAGAATTACCTTCATACGTTCATTTTGAGGATGAGAAAGCAGAAAGAATAGAGTCTATATTCAAAGAAATGATATCTGAATATAGGAAAGATTTAACCTGGAAAAACCTGATTTTCAAAGCCAAGGTAATTGAAGCTTTTGTTTTGTTTGACAGAGAAAGACGCAGATTAAAGGCAGAAGGTAACTTTAAAAATACCAGGGATCATCAAAATCGAAAAAGTTATCTCTGGGAGATAGTCTTTTATATCCACAATCACTATATGGAGGATGTCCCCCTGGAGAAACTGGCAAAGAAATTTGGGGTCAGTATTTCTCATCTCAGTACGACTTTCAAGGAATACTTTGGAGAAAATATACACAGTTTCCTAAATGATATCAGAATAAAACACGCCTGTGGATTGCTTACTTCTTCAAATAAACAGATTACTGATATTGCTGCTGAAGTCGGCTTCAACTCTTATACTACGTTCTCAAGGGTATTCCGCCAGAAGCAAGGCATAAGCGCCAGTGAATATCGTAATAAAGTAGAGTGAAAAACAGAAAGCTATAGGATATCTTAAAGTATATTATAGGTCTGATCAAAAATCTCCCGGTTACAGATATAATAATCATCTACACTGTTGATCATTAGATAATCCCCTTCTTTACCATTAAAATCACCCCAACTGGACCTTACCTTTACCTTTTCTTTCAGCCGAACAACATTTACTACTGCCTGATCAGTTGTTACACAAACCTTATACTGGTCTATATTATCTTTAGTAATTCTGTGAATTTTCGTCTCCGATTGAAGAGTGATTCCAAACTCATCGATGTATTCATCTGAAATACAGTGTTCAATCTCTTCCCTGACAATCCGATATTTTAAATTAAATAGATCCGATGAGACCGGCCAGACTTCACTTTCCATACCAATTATGACTATATCCGAGGGATTTGCTGTAACTACACCTTCCAGAGTCTTAATCGTCACCACATCTTCAAATAGCTCTGCCAATTTTAGATACCGCAAATTTATTTTTTTCTTCTTTGCTTCAACAATAGAAGCCTCATCATATAACATATAAGGGTCATCCTGTCCCACATGTAAAAATCTTACCTCTTTACAATAGTAAATCACTACTTTTCGTATGTATTCAGCAAAAAGGCACAGTGGATAAAGACTTTCGAATTTATCTTTTCTGATATAGGCTCCCGCTTTATTATTATGACCACCTCCTGAACCCAGCCCTTCTGACAATTCTAAAGCAAACTCTTCAGCAGTTAAATAGTCATGATAACACCTGATTGATAATTTGTAACCTCCCTTTCGAGGGGAAAATGCTATTACTATATCTATACCATTTATCTCGGACAATAGATCAGCAATATGTCCCAGAAGATTATCATCACACTCTTCAATACGGGAAAATATAATGTTTTCATGTCTCTCAGTTTTTAAAAGACCGTTTGCTATAACGGTTATCTGCTCATACGATAAAGAAGATAATCTTAAATAATCTATCGTTTTCTTGTCGTAAAGTTCTTCCATTTTGCGCCTTACATCATAATCAAGTGTAGTCATTTTACCGGTAAACATATCGGTATCCATCATTATTCCAAAGTACAGTATAGTTGCCAGATCTGTATCGATTTTGAAATTATATTCACTTAAATATGTATAAACAAGGGTAGCACAGGAACCCACCCTGGGCTGAATATTACGAAAAATATACTCCTGATTTTCTCCCTCAAAATGGTGATCTATAACTGCTACATTTTCTGCATTGACAGCCAATACATTACCGGCTCCCTTTTGCCCGTCAACGATTAATAGCAATTCATTTTCCTTAAGTGTCAGACTATCGTTAATAAAAGTCATTTCTATATTAAATCTGGTAAGCAGGTTACTTATATTAGGCTTAAAGATATTTGATCCGCTATAAATTATTTCTACATCTTTTTGAAAACTTTTGATAAGGCATTTCATAGCCCAGGCTGATGCGATAGCATCTGCATCTGGATTATTATGAGTCTGTATAAAGACCTTCCTGAATCCTGATACAACTTTTTTAAAGTCTTTCATGTTTATCCTCCAGTAGGGAATGTATTTATTATATTAATCATTTTAGGTAAATTGCCTGTCCTTGCCCCAAACATTTGATAAAAAACAGTAGATTATTCTATTACTCTTTCATGCTATTTTATGATATATGGATATCCCTGGGCGCAATCCAGCATCTAATCTTATTGTATTCAAGTGCATTACAGACCGCGTCTGCAACATGCTTGTCCCTGGTTGAATATGAAATAAATACATCATGAGCCATTGCAAAATTCCTTTCTACATTGAAATTGAAATTCTTCATTGAATTTTTAGTCATTTTTGTAGGATGATTATCTAATGCAAATAATATAATATATTATTTTGTAATAAATTGTCAAGTTAAATCGAAAATTTACTCTTTGACTGCACCTCTTGCTAATCCAGATACTATATACTGCTGTGAGATAAAGAAGAAAACTATAATAGGAATAGTCCCCAGTAATGCTCCTGCTGAAAACACTCCCCAGCGTTGTGCATATTGGTCATTTATGAACATAAACATTCCGACCGGTAAGGTAAATTTATCTGAAGAGCTTATGATAATTCTGGCCAGAATATATTCAGAATATGAGCCAATAAATTGTAGAACAAACAACACTGCCAGTATCGGTCTGGACAGCGGGATTATTATTTTATAAAAAGCCTGAAATGAAGTAGCTCCATCAATATAGGCTGCCTCTTCCAGGGACCTTGGGATTGTATCCAGATATCCTTTCATCAACCAGGTGTTGACACCCACCGCACCTCCCAAATATGTTATGATCACAGCTGTATGAGTATTAAGGCCAATAGCAGGAATAACGTGCTGGATCTCCAGAAACAGCAAATAGATAGCTACCATTGCCAGCATCTGTGGAAATACCTGTATAAGTAATATTACAAAGAGACCATTCCTCCTACCGCGAAATCTAAAACGAGAAAATGCATAGGCGGCCAGGGAAGTCATTGCAACTACCAGTACTGATGTTATTGATGCTATTTTAACACTATTCCACATCCAGATAGGATATGGGTGCTGTGAAGAAGTAAGGAGTTTTACATAATTTTCAAATGAAAGGTGTTCAGGTATCAGACTCTGTCCTACCAGTGTATTAGTAGGATTTAAAGAAGCCGAAAGAATCCAGATAAGTGGAAAAAGTGCAAATAAAATTGTAAGCCAGATTACTAGATGTGATATTATCCCACTCAAAAGGGTAGGTTTTCTATACATTCTCTTTCACATCCTCCAGTGCCCCTGTATAGCGAAAATTAAACCAGGTAATCAGGGCAGTAATGATAAATATAAAAATTGTTACCGCACTGGCCAGACCGAAGTCAGCCCCACGTCCACTCTCAAATGAGAGTCGGTATGTATAAGATATCAGTATATCTGTTGCTCCAGCCGGTGTCTGGGCATTTGCTATGGCCGGTCGCCCTCGATTGAAAAGATAAATTACATTAAAGTTGTTAAAATTAAAGGCAAAACAGGATATAAGTAAAGGTGCAATGCTCACCAGTAACAATGGCAGAGTGATGTATCTAAACTGCTGCCAGATAGTGGCTCCATCTATTGCTGCAGCCTCATAATAACTCCCCGGGACGCTCTGCAGAGAACCCAGAATGATTATCATCATATAGGGATAACCAAGCCATAGATTCACTATAATCACCGCTACCTTCGCCCAGAATGGATCGATCAACCATGGTATACCTGAGCCTGCGATACCTTCCAGGATTTTATTTATTACACCCACTTCTGTATCAAATAGTCCATGCCAGATCATAGCTGATATAAAGGCTGGTATTGAGTAGGGTAAAATTAATAAAATTCTATATAGTTTCTTTAATTTTAAGTATTTATCGTTTATAAGTATAGCTAATAATAAACCAAGAGCAAAAGTAGTCAACACACTGAGAAAAGCCCAGATAAAAGTCCAGATAAATACCCTGATAAAGGGACCAGATATCCTTTTATCCTGCAGTATTTTCTGGAAATTATCCCAGCCCATATAGGCTCGAAAACCAGGTAATAATTCCTCTCCATTTAATGATCTAAATGTACCTTCTTCCGGGAAATACTCAGAACCCGTCTTGAGATCTACTATAATATCCCTGCCAGGAAAGTATCTATACTGCTGAATATATGTAGCAAATTTTGAGTAACTCTGCATCCTGATAACCTTATCATCATATTCAAATTCCATTCCCTGTAGTACAGATAGATTTTTGAAAATATCAGCTTTAGGCATAAATTCATAATTTCTATACTTATCTATGATTCCATCTCCATCAATATCCTGCAGAGCAGAATCATTTTCCGATATCTGATATACCTCACCTTCTTTCCCCAGTAATAACTTACCCAGATCATTTTTAAAAAGTAATATATACTCAGCGTCTTTCATAAATACTGTAAATTCAAAGATTTCCGAATCCTCTGGAAGATAATATCTATCTTCAATCTGACTGATAACCTGTTTTTTAGTGAGAACATGTCCTGTACCATAATTTGTCAGAGAAACATAAAATGTATAAACAAGAGGATATACTATAAGCATTAACATAAAAATAGTCCCAGGCAAAATGTACCTCAGGGGGTAGGCCCTTTCTGATAGATAAACGATATTTAATAAAGCTGTACCCAGTATAATCATAATTAAGAATATATATAAATGCTGAACAAAAAGTGTTATAGCAGCCCAGACAGCCAGAGCATCTATAATAGCAAATACAGTTATCTTAATTAAATGCTTAATTGTACTTCTGTCAATAGACCCCATATAAATCCTCCCAAAAAAATTATTACATTCCCTTAAATCGGTCTGTTCACCGACAAAAGTAGAAGTGAAAGAAGACCACACTGGTTTTGTCGGAGTTTAAGATATAAACAGTGTGGTCTTTTTTTGGTAAATGACAAATCACCTTTCTTATTTCAAATGGTATAAATTATACGTTGGTTTTACTGCAGTAGTCTTTTCAATATATATATGTTATCTACTATTTTAATTAGCATATTCACTTAACTATTCAGTAGTTTTTATTGCAGCTTTTATCTGTTCTACTGCATTATCCAGTGCATCTGCTGGTTCCTGATCTTGAGTCAACACAACCTCGAGAGCGTCAGACCAGGCTTGCCATACCGAGGCCATTTCGGGGATGCTGGGCATTGGTGTCCCATCTGCGGCACTTGCCAGAACTCCCGCAATATCGGGATTGCTAGAAACCACTTCTGCAACAGGTTTATAGGCCGGAGGCCTATTATCCAGTTCAAATAACTTCATCATAGTCTCTTCATTCGCCACAAAATCTGTGAGAAAAGCCTGAGCAAGCATTTTGTTTTTACTGAAAGAACTGATCATCATACCCTGTACGCCAACAAATGGTTTTGGTGTTTGACCATCAATAGAAGGTAATTTGGTAAAGGCATAATTTATATTGGCTGCCTTAATATCTGCCAGTGCCCATGGTCCGGTATTAATCATTCCTACCTGCCCCGCAGTAAAGAGGCTCATCATGGTTTGATAATCAACATAAGGAATAAGTTTTTTATCATAAAGTTCAGCCAGATAAGCCAAACCTTTAACTGCACCCTTATTATTTAGACCTACATCAAGAGGATTATATTCTCCTGCTTCATTGATACCGAAAATATATCCTCCTGTAGCACTGAGAAACGGAAAGGTATGATATGGATCCGGCTGAGGCATAACAAATCCATAAGTCTCCTCTTCCTCATTCCTTAAATCACTAAGAATGTTTTTGAATTCTTCGAAAGTTGCTGGAGGTTCTGATACAAGGTCTTTATTATATATTAAGCCAATTGATTCAAAACCATAGGGGAGTGCATAGATCTTGTCTCCCCATGTAAAGGCATCAAGTGTTACCTGATAAAAGTCATCTTTCAGCTCTGATAATTCTACAGGTTCAATTAGGCCATTAGCCACCAGTTGGCCCAACCAGTCATGGGCTCCTACTAATATGTCAGGGCCTTCTCCAGAGGGACCGGCAATAGTTAAATTGTCTCGTATCTCCCCAAAAGCAACTTCCTGTATTTCAACCTGTATCCCATACTCTGCCTCAAAGTCAGCTTTTAAATCCTCAAATACTACCGCCCTTTCCTTATCAGCCCAGATTAATAATTTCCCTTCCTCTGAAGCCATTGCCATACCTGCCACAGCTATAATCATACATACAAGTAAAAAAATACTGAAAACTTTTTTCATACGCCACCTCCATGATTTTTTTTGAAAACGTTTGCGCCTGTCAAAAAAACATATTAATCTATATTATCTATATTCAAAGCCAATTTTAAAATTACTTACGCCTATGATTTTTTAAATAAATTTCTGTAAACCTCTCCACCCAGGTCAAAGAAAAGACTTGAGCGGAGTTTTCTTGAAATTAATTTAGATGAAAAATTATCTACACCAGGCTAATATTACAATATTATCCGATGTAATAAAAAAACATGAGTAGGATTATTCCCACTCATGCCCATTAATCTGTTTTATGAAATATATCATTTTAGTATTTTCCTCGAAGTTCTTGATACTAAACCAGGATTATTCCCGTGTACTCTGGAATATTAATTATGTATTTATTATCACTAAGTTTATATACTTTATTGTTGATCTGATCTGATATTTCCTCTTTATAGCCCAGCAGATCCCCCTTAAGTTCATACCACTGCTGCTGTCCGCTGTTATTGAAAAGTATGATAGTTTTTTCATTACAGTAAGAACGAGAGAATCCATAAAGATTCCTGACCTGATCAATTAAACATGCCTGATAGTCACCCTGTCTTAATGAGATACGTGCATTCCGTATTTCAATTAATTTTTTATAGTAATTATATAGCAGTTTATCCTGTTGGTCTTCATCCCAGATCATACACCTTCTACAATCAGGGTCCCCCTCACCCTCCATGCCGATTTCATCACCATAATAAATCATTGGCGCGCCAGGATATGTTAGTTGAAACATTACAGCAAGTTTCATAGCCTGTTTATCACCCGAAAATAAATTCAGTAATCTTGGTGTATCATGACTATCAAGCAAATTTAACATCGAATAATTCACTTCATCCTGATATAACATCCAGTTCTTTATTAATCTATTATTAAATTCAGCCGGTCCAATCCTGTTATATGAAAAAAAATCAAGTACTGCCATTCCCAGTGGATAATTCATGATAGCATCAAATTGATCACCCTGCAGCCAGTCTTCAGAATTATGCCAGTTTTCTCCTACAATATAGATATCCTTTTTCATACTTCTTACCCGTTCGCGAAACTTTCTCCAGAACTGGTGATCAACCTCATCAGCTACATCAAGCCGCCAGCCGTCGATATTGATTTCTTTTATCCAGTACTCAGCAACTTCCAGGAGATATTCCTGTACTTCAGGATTAGAAGTATTAAGTTTGGGCATATTTTTAATATCATTAGCAAATGTATAATAATTTACAGGCGAACTAGTCTTCACTGGTGTTTCATCTACAAAAAACCAGTCTATATACCTGGATTCATTGCCATTTTCCCTGACATCCTTAAATGCAAAAAAGTCATATCCACAGTGATTAAAAACTGCATCCAGTACCACCCTGATACCTCTTTGATGGGCCGTCTCTACTAATTTTTTTGCAATATTAATGTCACCAAATGCAGGATCTATACTATAATAATCATCTATATTGTATTTATGATTACTGGAAGAAGTAAATATAGGGGTCAGATATAAAGCATTAATCCCTAACTCTTCCAGATACTCCATCTTCTTGATAATACCCTCCAGATCACCACCAAAAAAAGATTTCTGACGGGGTTTTCCACCCCACTCTTTAACACCCTCGGGATCATTATTCTGATTTGCATTGTAAAAACGCTCAGGGAATATCTGATAAAATACCGCATCGCACACCCATTGAGGGGCATCGAATATATCATTTTTATTGATTACTGGATATTGAAAATATTCTCCAAACCCCCAGACACCATGAGGCCTGATATCGGTAAATCCCTTTTCTGAAAACCAGATACCCTTATCTCCGTCATCAAGGTAAAAATAATAACGAAATCGATTATCATCAAGCTCAATAGTAGTCTCAAAATAGTCATATAAACTATCGCTACCTACAAGCTCCATTTCCTTTATCAAATAAGGGTCTTTGTAGTCCAGTGGGTATCGACTTCCATATATCACTTTTACTTCCTTTAGATCAGACCTGGCTGCTTTTAATCTTAACTTCAAAGAATGTTCGTCCACCGGAAAGGCAAAATTCTGTCCTGCTTTATGTATTACTGCTGCTCTATTCATTAAAAATCACGCCCCTTTATAGCACAGACTCCCTGATCATTAGTTCTGTAGGAATAATTAGCTCCTCACCATAATATTCTTTTTCATTTATCATTTTAATTATCATTTCTGCCGCCTGTTCTCCCATCTCAATTATGGGAATCCTTACAGTTGATAGAGCCGGTTTCAGATATGAAACCATGGGATCATCATTGAACCCCAGTATGGCCAATTCTTCTGGAACATTAATATCCAACGCCTGCACAGCACGTAAAGCCCCCAGAGCAATCATATCATCAAAAGCAAAAATAGCATCAATATCATTGATAATTTCTTTCAATTCCATTGTTGCCCTATAGCCCTCCTGATAGGTGAAATTAGTGGTGTACATAATTTTAGATTTTTTATAACCATATTCACTCAGGGCTTTTTCATAACCAGTACTCCTGTCCTGGCTAACTATATATTCTTTTGGTCCAGAAAGGGCCATAATCCTTTTATACCCATTTTCTATCAGATATTTTACTGCATTGTAAGTTGCTTTTATATTATCATTATTAACTATTGGTATATTCGGGTGTTCCGGACTTCTACCAATTAAAACAAAGGGGAATTTATATTCCAGTAAATTATTAATTAGTTCATCATTAATTCTTGAAGCCATCAAAATAACCCCATCAACCTTCCTGTTTCTGATCATTTTTAGTGTTTCTTCTCTCTCCTCCAGATAATCAGCAGTTGATGACAAAACAAGACTGAAATGATTTTTCTGTGCTATTGCAGCAATACCCTGAATAATTCCAGGGAAAAATGGGTTTGCAAAAGCCTCCTGAGTAGGCCTGGCCATTACCAGGCCAATAGAATTGGCCTGTTGAGTAACCAGACTACGGGCAATGGCATTCTGATGATAACCCAGTTTCTTCATGATTTTCCGTACGTTTTTTTTCGTTTTATCACTTATTCTGTCACTATCACTGATGACCCTCGATACTGTTGATGGGGAAACCCCTGCTGCTTTTGCTACATCCTTTATAGTAATGTTTTTCATACTATCACTCCTTGACTGCTCCTCTGGATAAACCTGATTTTAAATGCTGCTGTGATAAGAAGAATAGAATTATTATCGGTATTGCCCCCATCAGAGCACCAGCAGCAAAAACACCCCATCTGGTTGAGTACTTTTCTGATATAAAGTTGAACATACCTACTGCCAGGGTGAATTTATCAGTTGATGTTAATAATATTCTTGCTAATACATACTCAGAATAGGTCCCGATAAACTGAAGTACAAATAATACTGCTAATATAGGTCGAGCTAAAGGCAGTATAATTTTGTAAAAAGCCTGAAATCGACTGGCCCCATCAATATAAGCTGCTTCCTCCAGTGAACGGGGAATAGTATCAAGATATCCCTTCATCAACCAGGTATTTACACCAACTGCTCCACCCAGATAAGTAATTATTACTGCTGTATGTGTATTCAGTCCGATAGCTGGAACTACCTGCTGGATCTCAAGAAAGAAGAGATAAATAGCTACCATAGCCAGCATCTGTGGGAAAACCTGAACCAGAAGAATCACAAATAGACCATTTCTACGGCCAGCAAATCTAAATCGTGAAAAGGCATAGGCAGCCAGAGCTGTCATGCTTACTACCAATAATGATGTTATCAATGAAATCTTAATACTATTCCACATCCAGATAAGAAAGGGATGTTGATCGGAATTTATCAATTTATCATAATTCTGCCAGGAGATATTACCTGGTATAATACTCTGACCAATCAGACTATTTGCTGGATTAAACGATGAAGAAATAATATATATCAAAGGAAACATAACAAAGATAATAACCGCCCAGATAATTACGTGTCTTATAAGATTACTGAACAACGTTGGTTTTCTATACATTTTCTTTCACATCCTCTAATGCCCCGGTATATCTGAAGTTGAACCAGGTAATAGTAGCAGTAATTATGAAAATAAGTATAGTTACAGCACTTGCAAGACCAAAGTCTGCTCCCCGGCCGCTCTCGAAAGAAAGTCGGTAAGTATATGATATTAATATATCTGTGGCTCCGGCTGGTGTCTGGGCATTTGGTATAGCCGGCCGCCCTCGATTAAATAGATATATTACTGTAAAGTTGTTAAAGTTAAAAGCAAAACTTGCAATCAAAACTGGTGCCATACTAACCATTAATAACGGAAATGTTATGTGTCTAAACTGCTGCCACAGTGAAGCTCCATCAATGGCTGCAGCTTCATAATAACTATTAGGTATGCTCTGTAGGGAACCCAGGGCAATCAACATCATATATGGGAAGCCAAGCCATAAATTAACAATAATGAGTGCTATCCTGGCCCACATCGGGTCCATTAACCAGGGAATGCCTGAACCAAATATTGATTCTATTATCTGATTAATAACACCCACCTCTGTATCAAAGAGACCGCGCCAGACCATAGCAGAAATAAATGTTGGAATTGCATATGGTAGTATCAAAAGTATCCTGTAAAGTGTTCGAAACCTGATGTGTTCATCATTTACAAATATAGCCATCAGTAATCCCAGGCAGAAGGTAGTAATAACACTCAAAGTAGCCCAGATCACTGTCCAGATAAAAACCCTGAAAAATGGACCGGATATGCGCTGATCAGTTAAGAGGCGTTTGAAGTTCCTCCAGCCAATCGGTGTTCTAAAACCGGGTAATAATCTATCCCCTGATTCTGAAACAAAGTAACCACCTTCGGGATAATATTCTATATTATTCTTGATATCTACCAGAACATCATCTCTTGAATTATATTGATATTGTGGTACATATTCCGCAAAACTTGAAAAGTCCTGCATTCTTAATATCTTATCGTTTTGCTCATATTCCAATTTCTGAAGTCTGGATAGATTCTTAAATATAGTAGCTCTATCCAGAGCTTTTAGATCATTAAATTGATCAACTTCTCCATCACCATCAGTATCCCTTAATCTAGTATCATTTTCGGTTATCTCATGCAATGTTCCATCTTGGCCCAACAATAGACTTCCTTCAGCTCCTCTAAACAATATAATGTATTCATCATCAGGAGCCTTAAAAGCCTGAAAATTGTATACATCCGGATGCTCAGGTAGAATATAATTTGACTCAAGTTGTTCTATAACCTGCTGCTTACTGAGGATATTTCCTGTACCATAATTAGTAAATGAAATATAACAGGTATAAAATAACGGATAAATAATTAATAAAATCATAAAGATGGTACCAGGTAGTATATAACGGAGCGGATATGCTTTCTTTGATAAGTAAACAAAGTTAAGTAATATTGCGCCAACAAGTAAAAATGCAAGTAATTTATAAAGCTGTTGACTAAAAAGTGTAATACTGGCCCATACAACCAGGGCATCAAGTATTGCAAAAGTTGAAATTTTAAAAAGGTGTTTTACTGTATCTTTAGTAATACTATTCACATTTTCCCTCCTCCAGAGCCCATTATAATATAACTATAAAAAAACCAAGTAATAATTCAAGAATATTTCTTTTTATAGCAAAACAAACTTCATAATAAGGAAAAAATCTTTCAATTATTTTTAGAAACATACTGGCACTATAAGCAGTGCCAGTATGTTTGAAACAAGAAGAGTCAGTTTGTTCCTGTATTTATGTTTTATTGGCCTTCTTGAATAGTATCTTCAATCTGCTGAACTGCATTATCCATTGCAGGTTGTGGATCCTGTTTCTGCTGTAATACTACCTCAAGGGCATCAGACCAGGCCTGCCAGACTGCAGCCATCTCTGGAATACTTGGCATTGGAGTGCCGTTTACAGCACTATTCAATACTCCAGCTACTACCGGGTCAGATGAGACTTCTTCACCTACGGGTATAAATGCAGGAGGCCTTTTACCCAGTTCATATAACTTTCTCATAGTATCTTCAGTAGCTACAAATTCAGATAAGAATGCCTTTGCTAACATTTTGTTCTCACTAAATGAACTAATCATCATTCCAGACACACCAACAAATGGTTTTGGAGTCTCACCATCAATTGTCGGCAGCATAGCAAAACCATAGTCTATACCTGCATCTTCTACAGCTGGTATAATCCATGGGCCAGATAACATCATAGCAGCCTGACCTGATGTAAATAAGCTCTGCATTGTTTGATAATCAATAAATTTAACCAGATCTTCTTCATATAATTTATCTAAATAAGATAAACCTTCAATTGCACCATCATTATTGAGACCAATATTTAGAGGATTTAATACTCCATCTTCATTTGCAAATACATAACCACCTTTAGCACTCATGAAAGGAAAAGTATGATATGGATCAGGTTGTGGCATAACAAACCCATGAGTATCAGTTTCATCATTGCTGGTATTTTCAATTATTTCTCTAAACTCTACGAAAGTCTCTGGTGCTTCAGAAATATATTCTTTATTATAAATCAAACCAATAGACTCAAAAGTATATGGAACAGCATAGAGTTTTCCATCCCAACTAAATGCCTCCAGGGTAACTGGATAGAAAGAATCTTTCTTTTCACCAAGACTAATCGGCTCAATTAAACCATTTGCTACTAATTCTCCTAACCAGTCATGTTGCCCAATAAGGATATCTGGACCTTCACCGGCCGGACCTGCAACACCTAGATTCTGACGAATATCTCCCAATTGTAATTCCTGAATTTCAACATCAATTCCAAAAGTTTCCTGAAAGCGTACTTTTACATCCTGGAGAACAGGCGAACGAGTGTCATCAGCCCAGATTAATAATTCTCCCTCTGTTGAAGCCATAGACATTCCAGCAAAACTTACTAACATAATAAGTACTAATACAAAACTAAAAAACTTTTTCACTTAATACACCTCCGTTAATTTTTAATTGATTTCTTTTTTATAGTCCCAAAGAGGATAGAGTACAAATCTTAAGATCTCATCTTATAATATCACTTCCCTTCAACGAGCACAGCGAAAACGTTTGCTTAAACCGAAAAATAATAAAGATTCATCAGTAAAACGTTTGCACAAAATATTAAAAGACCATAAAATCTTACCTATAATATTTATTCTATAAACTAAATTGAATTCCTCTTTTTACTTGAGATTTTTTGGTTTATATCCTCCTTATAGTTCGAAAATCGCTCAAATTGACATCTTCCTCCCATTACCATAAGTAAAGCTTTTTGAGCTATGCCCTGGCCGTCTCGAAAAAAGCATTAATAATGAATATTACCCTTCCAGTAATAAGCCTTTATGGAAGGGTAATTTTATTGAGTCAATTATTTATTTCTTCTTCTGGAGTGAAACTACAATAGCCAATCTCATCACTTAATTTCTTTATTTCTTCCCATTTTTCTTCAGCTATTACTTCTTTTGCTGTTGGATAGAGGATATTATTTTCTTTAAAGATATGATCCCTGAGAGTCAATACTATATATTCGGCATTTAAGCCGAGCTCTTCTTTAAACCTTGAAAAATCCATATCTTCAACTTCTTCAGATAGCTCCGCAATTTTTTCTTTTCGCGGCCATAGATCTTCATGTTCCATCCTCATGATCCTTGTCGGTCCTGTTACACCGGTCAGATCCACTTCAGGGAATAGAGCTTCCTCTTCCCTCTCATGGTGTTTTTCGGTATCTAAAAGTCCTTGTGATATATCTTTCAGTTCAGCAAAAACAGAATTATTTTGATCATAAGCATCTAATTTATGGATCTGTTTATTTGCTTCCTCAAGCCGGTCCAATATCTTCAGGATCTCGTCATGTTCCACAATTAAGGTATGCAGAGGATGTCCCACAGGGACCTCGGTTTTAAGTGCTTCCAGTTCCTCTGCCATAGCCTCTATATGTGCTGTACAGAGATGACGTAGTTCTGTTTCTGGTAGTCCTTCTTCTATTAATTCCTGCTCCGCTTCAGATAATTCTTTTGGATCTATCTCTTCCAACAATTCCCTGGCTTCTGCCTTAATTTTTTCTGTAGGTTCTCCTGAATTTAATCTTTTTAAGATATCCTTCAATTCTTCTTTCCTTGATTTAACAGTCATTTGTATATACCTCCTGTAAGTTATATTTTTTATCTTGTTTTCTAAATAAATACTTACTATGAATAAATTATCTAGTGTGACTTGATTATCTCACAATTCCGAGTACTCTACTATGATTTAAATCACATTATACAAAATATTTATAGCTAATATTCTTCTTATTCTATGAGCCTTTGATTTTTATATGTGATTTTTAAATAAAAGAACCCTGAAGATATATCTATATCCCTCAGGGTTTCTCATGTTTATTCATATTAAAAATTAAGATTAAGAATTTATTCTTTAACAACCTCTACTATTTTATAACCGATCTTAATTATTCGATAGCTTAAATAATGCCTATCTTACTGGACATGCCCCTGAATCACAGGAAGTATCTTCGATCTCTCTCTCCATATACTGTGACTCATATTTCGATACAAGTGATGGATTAAACCTCTCCATCTCTTCTACAAGTTTGTGATACTCCTCTTCAGATATCTCTTCATAGGGCATTAGATCATAGAAACTTTCATTATAGGAAATGAAGGAAATACCCACGACACATTCCCAGTTTTCCCATAACCATTTCTCTACATCTTCCCATTCCTCTTCACGGACATGAACAGTTATTGAAGCATTATGATCAACATAGTTTTCCATAAAGAGTTTATATGTTTCCAATTGTTCCAGCGCACTAACATCTCCCTTTGTTTTACCATCTGGTGCTTTTACTGGGAACTCTATCACCAGTGTCTCAGGATCTTCCGGGTCCTGACCAACTTCAGGGAACATTGGATAATTCAATTCCTCACATACCCTGGCAAGAGGGTCTGAAGCTGATATTCTGACCCTTCTTATGAAATATGGGCTATGTGAATAATGTAAGCCACTTGATACAGTAGGCATCTGTGACTGAGTTCCCTCAGGCTTAACTGTAGTCACCAGTTTCGGTTCGGTATCTCCAACATTAATTGCAATTTCACGGGCAGCCTTTCTGGCAACATCTCTCAACTCAGCCAATAACTCAGCCTCCTTGTCAGCATTTAAGCCTACTGCATTCTTCATATCCTGCCAGCCAGTCAGCGAAGCACCGATTAACCTGTCACGCTTGTTTATCTGATCCCATTCTGGTAACTCAAATTCAATCAAAGCCATCCGATATCCTGCACGAGCAGATAACTTCTGGGCCTCAAGTAACGCCTTCCTATCCAGTTGATTATCCTCATTAACAAAAGCCATTACGTTAACGGATGTCAGGTTACAAACACCCCGGGAATCAAGTAGAATCTCTGCACAGGGATTTACTCCATTGAAATTATCTCTGCGCCGTCTTGCTTCTACAGCATTTATAAAACCGGGTTCTCCACTAAATCTCATCTGTTTTATATGCCATTTCAACTGCTCCCGGTCAGGTTTCTTTTCATAGAAAATACTGTTATTACTCATCTGACGGTGAGATATCTCGGGATTAATCATCCACTCACCATCCCTCTGTACATATAAATTGCTTTTAGCCCTTGCAATGTCCTGATCATCGTCACTGAAAAGACAGATTTGTGATGATCTCCTTACACCACCTGAAACCACATTTTCAGCAATAATATTGGCAATATCCATAGCATCAATTGCTTTGAGTTTTATTCGCCTCAAATCATCAAGCTCTCTCTCTGGTTTTTCTTTAAGAAGTTTATCAATCTTTGTAAACATTCGTTTAAGACTCTGATGACCAGAGGCTGTCCCACCAAAAGTTTTAAGTTTTTCTCCTTTAGGTCGTACAGAATCATAATTAAAAATAATTCTTTTTAATGGTCGGTAGGAATGTTCAACCAGAAACTTTAGATAATATTCCAGTGATTGAACCCATCCTTCCTTACTATCCCCGATATTTAGTGTTACCACATCGTCTTCAAAATCAAAGGTTGTATATTCCCGTCTCTTTTCTTCCGGCAGCGGCTCATAATACTTATGAATAATTTCCACATCCCGCCTGATCTTCGGGAGTCTTTCTACATCTTCTGGCAGTACCCGAAAACCAATGCCACTACCAATCATCAGTAAGTAAAAAATATCCTGATAGGCCTTAAAACTGTCAATAACAGTAAAGCTACAGTTATAGTTGGACATTCCATATTTTTTACTTGATTCAGTTGAAGCAGTCCAGAGTGTTCTACCAGCGAGAAAGTTCTTGAGATTATATACATTTTCATAAAGCCTTTCCGCTTCTTCTCTTGTTGTAGGTGCCAGAGAACTATTATATTCAACCGCTCTTTTAACAGTCTCCCACCAGTATTCTCTCCTTTGTTCTTCCGGTAACCACCTTGAGTAAGTCCTGTAATATATGAATTCACCCAGCTCAGTTGGGAAGGGATTGGGTTTATGCTTATATTTGCTCAAAAAATCATGACTCAGCAAAGACTTAGTTTCTGTTTCTCCCTTTCTCTGAGTTCTTGTTTTCTGTCTTTTACTCCTGTATAATATGTATGATTTTGCCGCTAACATATATCCAGCGTTCATTAAAGACTCTTCTGCTATATCCTGTATCTCCTCTACTTCAGGAATTTTATCATCACTATAAAACCGCTCTACAAGCTTTTCTTCAACCTTTATTGCCACATTACTTGCATCTTCTTCACTTGCATTTTGACCTGACTCCAGCATTGCCCTATATATAGCATCAGCAATTTTTTCACGGCTGTAATCAACAACACTACCATCTCTCTTTATAACCTGCATATTTTCCCTGTTTATGTCTTCCATATGTATCCTCCCTATTTTAGTCAAAATTGAAGACTATTTACTGCAATTTCAAATCAGTAATAATTACTATTATTATAACCTTTTCTAATCGCTTTTGTCAACATTTATAACTATATTGTATCAATTTAATTAGATATATTCCAGTATATTTCGCTAAATAAAGCAAAAAAATTCTGGCAAAAAGAGATAAAGAAAAACACCATCATAAATAAAATTATGCCTGATGTTTTCCCGCTAAAATGAATGATTTTTTATTGTAGTCCTGGTTCTTAATGTAGGTTAATCTGTTTTCAGAAGTATTTATAATTCATCCTATCACACAGCTTTCTTCTCAATGCTAAACACTAACGCAGCACCAATCAAAGTAATAAGCAATAAGCCATAAACAGCAAGTCTATAAGTGCCAGTCAAATCATAGATACTCCCTCCAATATAGGGGCCGACTACAGCTGATATACCATAGGCCAGAAATACATAGGGATATAATTGACCGACTAGATCACCAAAGCGCTCTACTATCCTCAGAAAATAGAGTACAAAACATCCACCAAAAGCAATACCCGTCATAATTGAACCTAGATTGAATAATACTGGAGAACCTGATAACATTAACATAGCAGAAGCTCCCAATAATAGAAGCGATAAAGGAATTACCTTCCTTCCAAATTTATCAAATATTGTTCCCCACAAGACCCTACCCGAGGCATTACCAACCGCAAATAAACTTATAGCCAATACTGCATACTGTTCAGCCAGATTGTTGGCTAATCCAATCTGTTTAATATTACTCACAACCATTAGACCACCAAATGTACCACAGAACATACCTATTATCATTGCAATTATAACCTTGTTGGATAGCAAATGGGTTGCTTTTTGAGTTTCACCCTTATTAATCTCATAATCAGGTGGATTCTTTAAAACCAGAGCTGCTGCTACAGCAGGTATACCTGTAATAATCGCTATATACCTGAAAATCATAAGTGTTTCAAAACCATAGCCCTGAAGTATAGAAACAAATTGCGTTAAGATAATCGCTCCGCCTCCGAAGCCAGCTACAGCCAACCCGGTAATCAAACCTTTTTTTCTGGGGAACCATTTAATACAGGTGGTTAGTGGGCATACATATCCAAAACCTATTCCTGCCCCTGTCAGAATTCCTATACCAATTAAAATCAAAGTATAATTCCCATTTGAGAATGAAGCAAATAAATAACCCAGTCCATATAAAACTGCTCCAATCGCAGCAGTAAAACGCGGCCCTTTTTTGGCAAGTATCTTGCCTGCCAGGACCATTACTATTGTGAATACAAGGATTGTAATACCAAATACCAGACTACTCTGTCCGGCACTTATGTTATAGTATTGCTTGAGAGAAGGTATAAATACACTCCAGGCATAAATACCTCCAAGAATAATTTGCAAAATTATTGATGCTATCAATATAAACCAGCGCTTCATTTTGATGACCACTTCCTTTGCTTTATGTATTTGAAGTTCTCTTATTATAATTACTTTATCAGTAGTAAGTATTCCTCCTTTTTATTTATAAATATTTTAAGATAGAAGCGAAATAAAGTGAGTTCGTAGTTTTCCTGAAGGATGATCTAAAGGCCCTGAATCGAATCCAGCAGGTAGTGCCACTTTATCTCCCGTTTAAAGAAGTGGGAGTTTTAGCGGCAGTTAGTTATCGGAGAAAAAGGAATTTATTCAGTTTCTACAAAAAAACATTATTTAAGGGTATTTCCCTCAAATAATGTTCACTATTTATTTTCTTGTAGTCAGATCATATTTAGCTTTATTTTCTTATATGTTCATATTTAATCTCTTCATTATTTCCTTTTTATTTTGCTCAAAACCGATGTATTTTTCTTTTCCCAGTATTATTGTTGGTACCAGTACTTTATCATACTTTTCTTTCAACTCTTTGCGAATCTCTGGATCTTCGATTTTTTTAATCTCAATTTCTATATTATTATCTTTAAAAAAATCTTCAGCTAACTGACAATCTGAACATACTTCAGAAGAGTATAATACAAAGTCACTCTTTTCCCTTTTTCTAAGCCAGGATAATAATCCCACAAAAACACCCCTCACTTGTCTCCAGTTTATTAAATTAACTTAAATCATTTTACTATACCGGAATTATTATTGAATTTCCAGGAAATTGTGTATTTAGTATTATATATAATCTTCATCAGATACTATATTTATACAGATTAACATCAATTAATGTATGTTATACTATATTTTTCTTACTTAAATTATATACTATCAAAGTTCTTTTAACAAGTAAATAGGTTACCTCCTGCCTGTATCTTTTCTAAACTTATATATGTTTAATTCATCTTAAATCTAATTTGCATATTTATTGTTTATCCAAAATATCTTTCCAGAATACCCTTTAGCATCTGTGCATGACGTGCTTCATCTCTTGATGACTCATTAAAGTAGGCAGCTGCCTGTTCGATACCTAGTTCTTCAGCTTTATCAGCAGCGCCTTTCTTACCTTTATTGGCACCCTGTTCACCTTTTAACATTTCCATAATATTATCTTTTGTACTTGAAGAAATCAACCCATTTAACTCGGCAAAATGTGATGCATGTTCTGCTTCTTCCCAGGCAATTCTCTTAAGTATCTCTGCAACTTCTGGATATCCTTCTCTCTGTGCCTGACGTGCCATGGCAAGATATAAACCCACTTCCTCTGTTTCGCCATTGAAGTTCATATCCACTGCTTCTTCTACCTCGGTTCCTTTTGTTACTCCCATCTTTACCTCATGATCAAATCTTAAATCCATAAAAAATCCCTCCTGATTAGTATTTTAGTGTTTTTTACTGCTATTTTATATACTGATATTTTATATAATAGCAGTGATGATTAAATAGTAATAATTACTGTTATTATTATAAACAAAAACATTATACTTGTCAAGGGTTTTTTAAAAAAGATCTATTGTATATAACTATAGAAAATAATTGTATATATTTTAGGCAAAAAAAGTATATAGGAAAGTCTTACACCTATATACTTCATCATTTCTATATTTATCATACAAAGTAAACAAACACTCTTTTTTTTAAATTCTGTCTACAAAACATTTATGTAATTCTGCTTCTAATTGTACACCCAGTTTGCGCAACACTGTATCTAATGCCTTTAATGTAATATATACTTTCTCTTCATAACAATTTTCACCCATATGTCCTATACGTATTACTTTATCTTTCAAGAAGCCAAAGGCTCCAGCAATCATAATATTATAATCATTAAGCATAGATTGATATATATCTACAAACTTTATTCTTCCAGGTATATTTATCGACGTAACTGAATTAGAATAACTATCCAGTGGATATAAGTCTAAGCCAGCCTGCTTTAAGCTAAAGCGAGTCGCATCTGCAATTTTCTGATGTCGCTGAATTGGATTACTTTCAGCCAGCCACCTATCCACTGCTGTGCTTAGTCCATATATATCATTAATTGCCTGTGTATATGGAAACCACTTGTCTTCATACCATGTTTTCCAGTTGGCAAGGTTTGCATAAAACCCTATAATCGGTTTTTCTCTATGTAATATCCTCTCCCACGCATTGTTACTGATACTCAAGAAGGTCAGTCCTGGAGGCGCAGACAAACACTTTTGTGAGCCTCCAAGTACTATATCCATTTTCCAGTCATCAACCATTAGATCTTCCCCGCCTATGGCCGATACAGCATCTACTACAGAAATTATCTCGTACTGATTTAACACAGGACAAATTTTATCAACTGAATTGGTAATACCAGAAGGGGTTTCACAATGAACCAGTGTGGCAAATTTAAAATTGTGATCTTTCCTGAGAAACTCTTCCAACTGTTTTACATCTATTCCTCTTCGATAGTCAGTCTTTAAATATACCACCTCTGCACCATACATTTTTGCAAAATCTCCAAATCCACTGCCAAAAATACCATTGTCAAGACAGAGTACCCTATCGCCTGTTTCGATCAGTGAAGCGCAGGCAGCTTCAAGACCCAGGATTCCTTCCCCACTTAATATTAGTACATCATTTCTTGTATTCATAACTTTTTGTATCCTGTTACATGTATCTTTGTAAAATTCATAAAATCTTTCATCCAGATCTGGATTAGTTATTTCCTGAGATAACGCTTTTCTTACTTCTTCATGAATACTGGTAGGACCAGGAGTCATAATTAATGGTTTTTTCATCTTATTATCTCTCCCTCTTTACTCAAATAGTTTTGTTCTTTTCAGTGCAGTAACAATAGGCAAACCGATAATAGCACCGATAACAATCTGAATAATATTTCCCGGTATCGATGTAAGTGGAGATAGCCAGTTACCAAATAAAATAACCTCTGTAAAGTAATACCCTACAATCATCCAGATACCAGAAATTGATATTGCAGTTATGTTCCATAGAATGTTCTCTCCATTTCTTCCATTTGCATATGCTATATTTCCAATGATATACCCCATAACACCTCGAATAACAAAGGTAAAGGGTGCCCATGCCATCCAGCCTGAGACAACATCAAACAGGCCCATTCCAAAAGCACCTGCTACAGCTCCTTTACGTTTTCCAAAAACAAGCGCTGCCAAAAACAACATAGTATTCCCCAGGTGTATTAGTCCACCATTAATAGAGATGGGTAGTCTTATATTAATAAATTTAGTTGCTACAAATACCAAACTTATTAATAAACCTGATATAACAATATCCTTAGTCTTACTCGATATGTTGTTGCTTACTTTTATTTCTGCTTCCATTATATAACCCCCTTCTTATATAAACATAATTGTTATTGAATCATCCTATTAAACTGAAGGAATAAGGAATAATGAAATCTTCCATTTTAATAAAATTTAAAGTTGATCTGCATAATACCAAATTTCGGGTATCTGAAAAGTCTCCAGTCACGGACTCTCCATTAAAAAACACGAGCAGACACAATGATTATGTCTGCCTTATTTTAATCAAAAATTATATCCAGCACCTAAGTACAAAACTCCCTTTCTGATAAAAATATATGCGGGCTATACAGTAAGAATTAATATTTAATATATGTAATAAAACTGGATCAAACCCCCAACCCTTAACACTTAGCATATAGTATCTATTCTACCCTTATAGGAATTATACATATTGATTTTCCTTTTGTCAACAACACCTGGCCAATATGCATTTTAGATTATCGCAAATTTGACATCCTCCCCCACATCAACATAGAAGAGGCTTTCTCGGCTACAATTCGGTAATTTATTATATACGAATATCACCCCTACAGCATACTTTCTACATCAATTACCCCTTCATATTATTGAAGGGGTAAAATGGGATTTATTTGAACGTTAAGTTAAACTATTTATCTATCTAAAAAACTTAACTTCAGTCTTCACAACTGCAACCGCTATCACCTTTACTATAGGGACATCCGATACATTTGACACCCTTTCGCTTTTCAATGACGATTTTTGCAATTGCAACCGCAACGATTGCCAGAATGATAATCGATACAATTATATTAGCCATAATCTTTACCTCCTAAGCACTCAGTGCTAACTTTTTAGATGCTTTTTGATTACCTTTTTTGATAAGATAAACAACAGAAACAATCATAGCAGTTACTGCAATTAAACCGGGGAAAAAGCCAGTTCCCAGGGAACCAGTTGTAAATAATGTTCCTAACTGATAGGTTAAAAATGCAACTACATAACCCATACCAAACTGGAATCCAATAGCACCCCAGAGCCATTTACTATTCTCCATCTCAGAATTCATCGCACCAATAGCAGCAAAACAGGGTGGTGTAAACAAGTTAAACATTAAATAAGACAATGCCGCCACTGATGTTAGTCCCATCACTTGCGCAACACTCTCACTACCTGAAATTAGGGCTAATTCCTCTGGATCAATGAAATTCGTAATACCATAGACTACAGCCAGGGTTCCAACTACATTTTCTTTGGCAATAAAACCTGTAATTGCAGCTGCTGCTAATTGCCAGACACCAAATCCTAAAGGAACCAGCAAAATAGCGAACGGTGATGCGATACTGGCCAGAATACTGCCTCCCTCGGCGCCTTCAGCAACAACCTGAAAATTCCAGTTAAATGTCTGCATAATTTGAATTACCATATTACAGAGAAGGATTATAGTACCTGCTTTGATAATAAACGCTTTAGCCCTGGAAAACATAGAAATAGTAGCTCTTTTAATACTAGGCATCTTATACTCCGGTAATTCCATGATGAAGAATGACCTGGAATTTGTCTCACCAGTAATTTTCAATACTATTAAGGAACTGATAACTATGATAAGAATAGACATGAAGTACATTGTTGTTCCAACCCAGGCTGCCTCATTAAAAAATACTCCGGCAAACAGAGCAATAATCGGTAATTTCGCCCCACAGGGCATAAATGGTGTTAACATAGCAGTAGTCCTTCTCTGTCTTTCATTTTTAATAGTTCTGGTTGCCATAACTCCTGGAATTGCACAACCAGTACCAATAATCATTGGTATAATTGATTTCCCGGATAAGCCAAATTTCTTAAAAAATCTATCCATGACCACAGCAACACGCGCCATATAGCCACAATCCTCAAGTAATGCCAGTAAAAAGAATAGCACCATAATAAGCGGTAAGAAACCTACAACAGCTCCAACGCCCCCGATAATACCATCCAGAAGAATAGCATTTAATACAGGAGATACTCCTTCAAGTAGCCCTTCAGTCCAGGCATAGAAACCATCTATCCAGCCTACAAAGGTATCGGCAATAAGTGGACCTAAATGAGTCTGTGAAATAGAAAATACAGTCCACATAACTACTGCAAAAATCGGGATACCCAGCCATTTATGTGCCAGAACCCTATCAACTGCATCCTGTTTTGTCTGACTGTTGCTGCTTACTTTTCTATCTTCAACCTCTGAAACAATATCTTTTACAAATTCAAATCTTTTTTTGTCCGAAGCTTCAACGGCACTTTTATCAGTAATATCAACTTCTGAACTAATAAACGGGGCTGTTTGGTCCTTACCTTTTACATTTACTACAGCAGCAATAAGATCTGCAAGGCCGTTGTTTCTTCCTCTGGTAGAAACAGTTTCAACCACAGGACATCCCAATTTACTTGACAATTTTTCAACACTAATTTCTGTTTCTTTTTTACTGCTAAGGTCACTTTTATTTAATGCAACTACAAGTGGTATGCCAAGTTCCAGAAGTTGAGTAGTAAAAAATAAGCTTCTGCTTAGATTTGTTGCATCTACTATATTTATTATAACATCAGGTTTTTCCTTTTTTACAAAATCACTTGTAATGTTTTCTTCTGAAGTAAAGGGCGACATTGAATAGGCCCCGGGAAGATCTACTGCAGTAATTTCTTCTTTTGACTTATTAAGGCTTTTTTTAATCTCCCCTTCTTTCTTTTCAATCGTCACACCTGCCCAGTTACCAACACGCTCAATCCTACCTGTTATTGCATTAAATAAAGTTGTTTTCCCACTATTTGGGTTTCCAGTAAGGGCTACTCTCATGTTTTATAATCCTCTCCTCTTTTTATAGTTTTACTGCATTCATTATAGATGGATACTTGTACTTTCCTTACATCAGTATATTTTTATTTTAATAATCATGAACACAGATCAATTCATTAGTAAATGCCTTTAGTTTTAACTGCCTATTATGATAGTTTCAGCTAATTCCTTATCAATACTGTATCTTGCATCCTTTACAGAAATAACATAGTTTTCAGCAAGTATAGAAATTAATGTTACTATTTCACCTTCATAACATCCTAAAGTAAACAGAAAGTTTTTCATTTCTACATCATTTGTTCTGACTTCCTTAATGGTATATTCCTTATTAACCTCTGCCTCTGACAGACTTGTCACCTTACAACCACTTCTTTCTGCTTTTGTATTTGCTCCTAATGGTATTTTTCTACTAATTGTATAATCCATACTTAACTCCTCCCTCAGAGTCGTTTTTTATATGAGAATGGTTTTTATTATCACAGATAAGTAAAAAAATATACTATATCGTTTGCAGCTGTCTTTTTGTTTACCCACAGTACATAAATTAAAGTCCTTGATTAACTTATATCTACAGGATACTTATTCAGCATAATCTATTACCTTTTCAGTTAGAAGAACAGTTCTATACTTCTCATGTATTACTAATTTCAAAGTTTTTATAGTATAGAATCAATTTACTGCTATTGCCGGGATATGTATTAGTATCTTGTTGGCTATATATACTTCGTGACCTGATATTATATTTTTAATTGAGAATAAGTCTCATTTTCAATCTATTTATATTCTACATTGTATCCTTTCGCCTGTCAAGTCTTTTTTTCTTTAATATTAAATATTTGAACAAAATTATATTTTTATTTTTTGAAGATAAGAAAAGCTGTCCTATTAAAAATAGCTAAAAAAGCTATATATTTATCGATTCTTTTATATCGTATATTATAATATACCTCTTTAATCTTATCTTTAAGATCAATATTTTCCTTATACCTCTTTTAATATGGATGTAATCCATAATTTACATCAGCTAACAGTCGGACAACATATGTGCTTCCCTGGTAGTATTACGAGAATCTCCAATTTACTTATCTCTTTGCCATAAACTCTGCTGCTACAAGAGCTGTTACTGGTATTGATACTATCAGTCCAATACTCCCTGCAAGCCCTCTTACTACTTCTGTGGCAATCATATCTGTATTTATTATCCTCAACCAGCTTATTTCAAAACGCATTAATGCCAGGAGCAAGTGCATTGACCCACCTACATAAGCCAGAATTAATGTATTGGACATAGTACCCATTATATCTCTCCCAACATTAAATGAAGAGATCATCAAATCCCTGGAACTTATTAGTGGATTTGCTTCTATAATCTCAACTGTTGTGGAAGCAATAGACATAGCAACATCAGTAATTGCCCCGAGAGAACCAATAATAATACCTGCAAATAATAACCCTCTTATATCAATATTAAAATCACCAGACAGTAATATCTGGGCTTCACCTGTACTGAAACCAGTAAGATATGATATCTCACCCAGGATATAGGCCAGTATTCCTGCTACTATCACGCCAACCGAGGTACCTATAATGGCAGCTAAAGATTTATGATTAAACCCACCAATAACTAAAAATATGAATACAATAATTACTATTGCCGATAGAACTGCCACAATTATTGGGGAGTATCCCTGCAAGAGTAAGGGAAACATTACTTTTACTATAACCAGACCTGTAAATAGAAGAGAAATCAGAGTCTTAAGGCCTTTAAACCTGCCAACTAGCAATAACAGTATTACAAACCCAAGCACTAGATATAATAACCCCCGATCCCTCGATACATCCTGAAGAAAGAATTCTGCGCCCTCCTCCAGATGGTCAACCCCTACAATCACCCTCATGCCTTCTTCCAGGATGATATTTAAATGCTCTCTGTTTTCAACATAAAGATTATTAATAGTTACAGTCTTGTCCTTATAAGGTCCTGTAGTAATTTCCACCTCAGCTATCTGTTCAATACTATCATATAAATGGCCTTCACCTTCTTCGCTGGATACAGAAATAACAATTCCACGGTAGTACTCTTCCGCTGGCTGAGACCCTAGCGGAATAGATATGGTCAGGAGCATAAATAAGCAGATAATAAGTGCTATAGCTGTATTTTTATATTTTTTCTGGTCATCTATCATTTGTATCCCTCCTGGAATTTATATATTACTCGAACAAGTGAAATTTTTTCTTCACTCTTATAATTATACCATATAAGCTATATATATAGTAAATATACGAAACAGCGACGTTTTTTTAAGTCTATTTGACTAAACACAATACGGTTGAACTCACACACCGATATGTTCAAAACAACACGGGTAGTTTTATCGCCCACTGCTTCTGTATTCATAAGGCATATGACAAAAAAGCAGATGTAAAAAACACACCTGCTCAACATTAGTAAAGTATCTTATATTAGTAATTAGTCTCTTTTAACTCAAAGAATTTCTGAGGATGTACACATGCAGGGCATTTCTTTGGTGCTTCTTTTCCTTCATGTACATAACCGCAATTATCACATTTCCAGCGTACCACTTCTTCTCTCTTGAACACTTTTTCTTCTCTTAAATTAGCCAATAATTTCAAGAATCTCTTTTCATGTTCAACCTCAACTTCCGCTATTTTCTTGAAAGCAACTGCTACTGCAGGGAATCCTTCTTCTTCGGCCACCCTTGCAAATTCCGGATATAACTCAGTATATTCCTCATGTTCTCCCTCAGCAGAAGCTTCCAGGTTTTCCTCAGTTGTACCAATAATACCCGCCGGATAGCTCGCTGTAATCTCAACCATGCCCCCTTCAAGAAATTTGAAAAAACGTTTCGCATGTTCTTTTTCATTCCTTGCTGTTTCCAGGAAAATTGCTTCAATCTGTTTGTATCCCTCTTTATTTGCTACAGAAGCATAATATGTGTATCTGTTTCTTGCCTGTGACTCTCCAGCAAATGCCTTAAGTAAGTTGGCCTCTGTTTTGCTACCTTTTAATTTTGTCATAATTATCTCCTCCATATATTATATATATACCCTATATTATAAAGGATAAAGTACAATTTTTAAAGAGTGATAATCATTATTTTTAAGGAAAAATAAAATACAAAAGGGTTGATAAATAAATAATTTAATTGACTATCTGCCCTTTTAATTTATTATCTTTTTAAGAAGTTGTATCTCATTACACTTTTGGATTCTATATTTCTTTTAATAGATTAACCATTTCTATTAGAGTCATTGCAGCATCAAAACCCTTATTGCCTGCTTTTGTACCTGCCCTAGCAATAGCCTGTTCTATGGTATCAGTTGTTAATACACCAAATATAACTGGCAATTCCGTATCCAGTACAACTTTTGCAACGCCTTTAGATACTTCTGCCGAAACGTAGTCGAAATGTGGGGTTTCTCCCCTGATTACTGCCCCCAAACAAATGATTCCATCATACTTTCCCGATTTTGCCATCTTCTGAGCAGCTAACGGAATTTCAAAAGAACCGGGAACCCAGGCAGTGGTAATGTTCTCTTCCTCAACCCCATGCCTTTTCAGACCATCAAGGGCACCTTCCAGTAATTTCCCGGAGATAAATTCATTAAACCTTCCTATTATGATTCCTACTTTTATTCCCTGACCCAACAATTGACCTTCAATAATATTCTGCATATTGTTATTCCCCTTTCAAGAGTAATGTTTTTATTAAGCAATATATTTAAACCACTTAATCTTAGACTATCCATAATCCATCCTGTAATCCAATCATTTCTAATTATTATTCTTTTGACGTATATTTAACAGATGACCCATTTTATCTTGTTTCACTTTTAAGTAAAACTCATTTTCTTTATTAGGTACAATCTCCAGTGGAACCCGTTCAGTTACAGTAAGCCCATAACCTTCCAAACCTACTATCTTCTTGGGGTTATTGGTAATCAGTCTAAGAGAACTCAAGCCCAGATCTGCCAGAATCTGTGCACCAATACCATAATCCCTTAAATCAGGTGGAAACCCAAGTGCTACATTCGCCTCTACCGTATCCATGCCCTGGTCCTGTAAGTCATAGGCCTTTATTTTATTTACCAGTCCAATTCCTCTGCCTTCCTGTCTCATATAGAGAACAAGTCCCTCACCCTTATCTTCAATCATCTGCAAAGCAACCGCCAGCTGTTCTCCACAGTCACAGCGTAAAGAACCAAATATATCACCGGTTATACACTGTGAATGAACCCGTACGAGAACATCCTCTTTACCCTCTATATCTCCTTTGATAACTGCGATATGTTCCCTGTCATCCACCATATTTGTAAAAACCTTTATATTAAATTCACCAAACCTGGTTGGAAGCGCTGCCTCAGCCGCCTGTCTTACCAGCTTATCCTTCTTCTTTCTATATTCAATCAGGTCAGCAATGGTAATAATCTTGAGATTATACTTATCAGCGAAGTCCTCCAGTTCGGGCAGTCTGGCCATAGATCCATCTTCATTTATTATTTCACAGATAACGCCTGCAGATTTAAGACCAGCCAGTCGAGCTAGATCAACTGCTGCTTCAGTATGGCCAGCTCTTCTTAAAACTCCACCCTTTTTAGCGCTCAGAGGAAATACATGACCGGGCCTATTAAAATCTTCACCCACAACTTTATCATCTATTAACCTCCTAATAGTCAGAGCTCTTTCAGCTGCTGAAATCCCGGTTGTGGTATCCTTATAATCTACCGAAACAGTAAAAGCAGTTTCATGAGCCTCAGTATTTTCTGCAACCATCAGAGGAAGATTTAAATCTCGCAGACGATTCTCATCCATTGGAACACAGACAAGTCCCTTACCTTCTTTTATCATAAAATTTATACTCTCCTTGTCTACCCTTTCAGCAGCCATTACAAGGTCTCCCTCATTCTCTCTATCTTCATCATCAACAACAATTATCATCTTACCTTCTTTTATATCTTTTAGGGCTTCCTCAATTTTATTCATCTCTTCATCCCTCCTATACAGAGTTTCCATTCCATTAAGTAATGATATACTCTCTTCATTTATTGGATATATTTTTTAGTGATTGTCTAAAGTGCTTAATACTAGAAGACCTCACACCAACGTCAGCTTAAAGAAATCCATTTTCCAGCAGAAACTTCTTATCTATATTAGATTTTTTGCTACTATAATTTTTATTGTTTCTATCCTTACCCAACATCTTGTAAACATACTTACCAATCAGGTCAGTTTCAATATTTATTTCATCTCCTATATTGAGGTTAGAAAGATTGGTAGAACTCCAGGTTTCAGGTATTAATGAAACACTTACAGAATCAGTAGAAACTTTCATTATTGTTAGACTGACTCCATTCAGGGCAATTGAACCTTTATCTACCATATAATTAGTTAACTCTTCTGCTGTCTTTATTTCAACAAGATGTGCATTGTTTTCCAGGTTGATAGAACTAACTATTCCTGACCCGTCAACATGCCCTGTTACAAGATGGCCACCGTAAAAACCATCAGCTCTGACTGCCTGCTCAAGATTTACCCCTGCCCCTATATTGAGTTTACTCAAATTTGTTGCCCTGAGTGTTTCCGGCATTACATCTGCTGTAAAAGTATTATCCGTATAGGACACAACAGTCAAACATACTCCATTGACTGCAATGCTGTCACCTTTACTGACATCTCCCAGTATTCTGGCAGCTTCAATTATTAATTGATATCGATTATTTGCTTTAATCCTTTTTTTAAGTATTCCAATTTCCTGTACAATTCCCGTAAACAATCTCCCACCCCCTACATAAGCTATATTTAAAATCATTTGTAATACTCATCTGTTTACCCGAAAACTCTATCATTATATATAGAGAAAATATTTCTAGGTTTGAAGATAATATAAAATTTAGATTTATAACACTTGTTTTTATTTCAATTTTCTATAGACATTTTCTAAAGGCATTTTCTTTATTACAATTTCCCAATTAAAAGAATATTATCATCAAGAATTTGATATTCAATATCTTTCATCTCTTTAACCTGATTCATAAGTGATGGTCCCTCTCCAGAATAGACAGACACGCCATCATCACCACCCAGTATCCTGGGAGCAATAAATGTATATAATTTATCAATCAGCCCTGCTTTCATAAAAGAATAATTAACCCGGCCTCCACCTTCTACCAGTATGCTGCTGATACAACGGCTGTGTAATATTTTAAGTAAGATACCTAAAGGTATCCTGCCTTTATTATCAAAAGGGATTGTTAATATTTCAACCCCTGTTTTCCCCAACAACTTTTCTTTCTTTTTTGAATCACAATTCTCAGCCGTAACAATTAGCGTATTTGCTGTAGATTTCTGATTTATAACTCTTGCTTTCAGTGGAATTTTCAGGCGTGCATCCAGAATTATTCTTATACTATCTTTTCCGTTATGGTCAGGTAAACGAGTAGTTAACGAAGGATCATCTTTAAGTATCGTGCCTATACCCACAAGAATAGCATCTACTTTATGTCTTAATCTATGCCCTAGCAGACGAGCCTTTTCATTTGTTATCCATTTTGAATCACCAGTTTTAGTTGCCAAAAAACCATCAAGTGTCTGTGCACACTTCAAATAAACAAAGGGTCTTTCTGTACATATAAATTTCAGAAACGACTCATTAAGCTCTTTAGCTTCTTTTTCCATTATCCCTATTTCAACCTCAATACCTGCTTCTTCCAGGTGTTTGATCCCTCTACCCGCAACCAATGGATTGGGATCCATCATTGCTATAACTGCTTTATTTACTCCCGAATTAACGACTTTCATTGAACAGGGAGGTGTCTTGCCATAATGGCTGCAGGGCTCCAGAGTTACATAGATAGTGGCCCCCTCTGCCTTTTCACCTGCCTGATCCAGAGCATACACCTCTGCATGAGGGCCGCCATAATGCTGATGATATCCCCGACCTACTATTTTTCCATTTTTAACAACTACGGATCCTACCATGGGATTGGGACTTGTGAAACCTTCTCCCTTTTGTGCCAGTTCAAGTGCTATTTGCATATAATACCTATCGTCTCTTATTTCATTTATCAAGTTAGAACCTCCCAGGATACCTATCTAAAAGTATCATTGCAAATTTTATTTAGTAAAGATATTATATATTTGATATTAAAAAGTAACAGCCTATCAACGCAGAAAACCCCCTCCTGAATGGAAGGGGGTGCATATCTATGTATTATAGCGAAAATTGAAATACTGATATTTCAATATATAAAATAATTATTACTATAATATGTAATTCAGTCCACTAACTCCCTTCCAGACTTTACTGTCGGTCCTGGAATTACACCAGGTCAACCTTAGATAAGGCTTGTGGACTTTACCACCGGTAGGGAATCTCACCCATCCTCGTTAGTATTTTTATTTATTCAATTTTTAATTCACAATAATTTTATCATATAGTTAATTATTTGTAAAACAAACAGTTATCCAACCCTAAACTGGATTATGTGGTTAATAACAAGGAGGTTTTTAAATCAATTCGCTTTAAATTTCTTGACCAACCTCTCCAATTCCACCGCAGCAACACTCAATTTATCATTAATTTCAATAACGTCCTGTAAGGAGCCTGTCAGTACTTCGCTGCTACTGGAAATTTCCTCCAGGCTAGCTGTTATTTCCTGATAATTGCCGGCTATAGTATCTATATCACCAACTATATGCTGACTCTTTTCATTGGTATTATCTATAGCATTAGTAGTTGTTTTTATACCTTCAACTAATCTTTTCAGGTCCATTCTGATTTTTTCATATACCTGACCACCTGGATTATCAAACTCATATTGATTAATTTTTGTCACCTTTTCCAGTTTCCCGGCCAGTTCTTCAACTATAAGAATATATCTCTTTATCTCCTTTAATCTATTATCCAGACTTAATACCTCTGTATTTATAAGTTCTACGCTATTGGCCTGTTCACCTGCCTCAAAAGCGAGCTGTTGTAATGAATCCGATATGGTCGAAGAGACGTTTCCAACTATACCTGATGTATCATCAAATGCTAAAGCAAGCTCAGTGACCTGCCGGGCAGCCTGAATTATATTTTGAATATTTCCCCTCAATTCATCTATCATATGATTAAAATCCTCGACAAAAATACCTATTTCATCATTCCTTTTAATATTAACAGTTTCCTTTATATTTCCAGCTGCTGCCTGCTTTGCTGCAAAATTAATCTCTTTTATCGGTTTTATAAAAAATTGACGAATAAGCAGCCATATAATCAGAACCAGTGTAACGAAAATCATGATTCCACCAGCAAAAATAGTTCGAATGACCGTATTTCTTATATAATATATATTGTTTGTTGATTTTGAAGAATGAGGCATTTCTTCATTGAGACTTTCTATTGCTCTGCTTAGTTCTTTTACCAGGTATATATTTACCACCAGGCCAAGTATAGAAATAGAAATTATAATAAACAGCGAGACAATACTGATAACCTTAAGACTGAGGCTGTTAAAGATACATACTTTACTGCTTTTTAATTTCATCTTTACCTCCTCTTATTTGAAAACTATAGAGTTTTGTCTTTCTAGTTTTGTCTTTCTAAAAATTATGTTTATTTATTACTAATGAGGCCCTTATATAATACAGGCCTCATTGAGCAATAAATATGGGGTATAAAAAATCTACCTTAATTTTATAAATAATTATATATTATTACAATTGAATATTTTTTTAAATCCTTTATTATTTTTTCTATTAATTTTCTGTTTATTTTACTGAATATATATCTATATCAGAAAACCCTTTTCAGAGCATAATTAAATATGTCTTCCTGAAAAGGGTTTAAGACTGATTTAATATTCATGTGAACCTCTCCTCTAATTTACAATAAATCCAGGTTATCTCTGTAGGTAGTAGGGGTAACCCCTACTATCTTTTTGAACCAGGAACTAAAATAATAGGAGTCATTAAAACCCACATCATCTGCAACTTCATAAATTTTTTTATCTGTAGTTTTCAACAACTCTTTAGCCCTGTTAATTCTGATCATATTTAGATAGTCCAGAAAATTTTCCCCAACCTGTTCATAAAATATTTTACTCAAATAACCACTGCTTATATTAAATCGTTTCGATATATCATTAAGGCTTATTCCCTCTGAAAAGTTACTACTCATATATTTCTTTACCTGTTCTACAAGTTTCTCATTACGATTATCTTTTTTGAAAGATACAAGGTAATTTACCCGATAGAACAATTCAGTTAACCATCTTTTTACTTCTTCCAAATTCATACTGTCGATTTGTGTTAGCGATTCATTATCAATAATTCGCATTAAGTCTACAAACTCATATCCCAGTTCTTTCATAGTTTTATATATATTGAGTATTATGCTATTCATAATAAGCAAGAATTTCTGCCTCTCAGAACTATAATTATCAAGATCAATATAGAGTTTATCCAACTCTTTCTCCAGTTCCTGAATAGTTCCAGTTTTTAATAATTGAAACACTTTGTTTTCAGAAATTAAATTTGATTGTTTCTTGAAAAATTCGTCATCTGTAAGCCAATTTATAGTGGATCTCAATTTGTTTTTTTTCAGATATTCATTAATTTCCTTCCTGATTTTTACTATTTCTTCTTTCTGCCTATTCTCTTCTTTCAATTTGTTCCTTGTCTTATTGACAACTTCAAGCAAACGTGGAGATCTAAAGGGTTTTAATATATAATCATCAACACCAAGACGGATAGATTCCTGAGCATATTCAAACTCAGCATGTCCGGAAATAATAATCACTTTTATATCTTTTCTGTCTAACCTGGCTTTTTTGACCAATTCTATCCCATTTACTTTTGGCATTTTTATATCAGTAACCAGTATATCTATATCATTTTTTTCTAAAATAGCTATAGCCTCTTCCCCATTAGAAGCATGAAATACCCTGTAATCATTTCCCTGCCAGTCAATATTATTGATGATTTTTTCCCTGATGGGTTTCTCATCTTCAACTATCAAAAGGTTGTACACTTGCCTCACCGCCTCTTTTACCAATTTTGATAATAACACGAGTTTTAATACCCTTCTCACTTTCAATTCTCAGACCATACTCGTCTCCATATTTAATTTTTAATCTCCTGTTTACATTACGCAAACCAAAATAGAGTTTTTCCTCTTTTACTACCTCTTCACCCTGCAATATTTTATTTATTTCAATAAGTTTTTCTTCCTCAATACCTCCACCATTATCTACAATTTCAAAGTATATATCTCCAGATTCTTCGAATGCTTTTACAACAACCAGGCCATTCCTTTCTGAAGGTAAGATACCATGATAAATTGCATTTTCCACAATAGGCTGCAGTATTAGTCGCGGTATATATTTATCCAGTATTTCAATATCTTTAATATCTATAATATACTCATATTCCTCACCATGACGAAGATGTTGTATGAAAAGGTAGTTTTTCACATGGTCAATTTCATTTGATATTTTAACCATTTCTTTACCGTGACTGAGGCTGAGGCGAAAGAATCTTCCCAGTGCCTCAATTATATGAGTAGCACGGGCACTTTTGTTATTTTCCAGTTCTCCGATAATAAGATCAAGGGTATTATAAATAAAATGTGGTTTAATCTGATTATCCAGGCTCTCCATTTCCAGTTCCCTCAACATTTTCTGCTCCTCAATATTCTGTTCCATTAATTTGTTTATCCTTTTAATCATTTTGTTAAAACTCTTCCCCAGTTGAGCTATTTCATCTTCACCATGGGTAACAATTTTTACCGTCAAATCATTATTGGCTGCTCTCTGAGTGACATTTTCCAGTTCTCTTATTGGATATGATAGAGAATAAGACAAATAAATAGTCAATAATATAACTATCAGAAGTATTAAACCAATAATAAAGGCAATTATTTTCTGTAAAGGAAGCAATTCTGCATCTATTTCATTTGCATAGGCAACACTAACAATTTCCCAGCCAGTAACCTCAGATCTGGTAGATGTAATAATCTGATTTTCATTATGAGACTGGAATTTATTCTCACTATCTGCCTCTAAAAAGAAGGGGCTCTGCTTTCCTATCATCTGACTATCTGGATGAAATATTACCCTTCCATTACTATCTGCTATAAATACATATCCCTGCTTACCCACCCTAATATTAGCGATTTCAGACAATACAGAAAGGTTAATATCAGCACTGAGCAGTACTATCTCATCTGCTACCTCTGGATAATAAGGTCGAACCATTGTTATGACTTCTTTACGTAATAAATTAGTATGAGGACCAATAACAGAAATTTCTCTTTCCTGAAATTCATGCCTAATCTCCTGCTGTAATTCATCAACATCCACATAATATAAACCATAACAACTTATTCGTTTTCCATCAGTAAACGTAAGTGAGATATCTTCAAGACCAGGTTTCATCTGTCGCAGATTGTTAAAATCCTCCCAGATACGAAAGGTATATTTACGATTGTTGACAAAATCATCTGCCTGGTTTAATTTTATAAATTGATTAATATAAAAATCCTGTTCCCTGGTAAGAAACCCTTTTATATCTTTGAAGTAGTCATCTATATCAGTCTCCATACGAAAGACCACTCCCCTGGAATACTCAGTTATACGGTCTGTAAGGGCACTTAAGTAAATATTATATGATAATAAAGCAAAGGCAATCAACGGAATTAGTCCGATGAACAGAAAGGAAATAACCAGTTTTGTCCTGATAGTATGAATCTGTATTCTTTTTAATATATTTCTCCATATTTTATGAATGAGATTCATTTCAACACATCCTTATTTTACAGACCATGGCTTATGAATCCTCAGTAATTCCTGCAGGTTCTCATCATTGGCATGTTCAAGTCCAGTTTCTATAAATTCTGGAGGATTACTGCCATATCGAATATAGTTTGCCATATATTCAAGCCCCACTGAACCCATAGAAGCAAAATCCTGTCCAATCAGATAATCTATAAGTCCTTCTTCCTGGAGCATGAGGGCATTATAAAAGATATCTATACCAACAGCAGTTCCATCATTCTGGGCCCATTTCTGATAATTCGGCATAGCCTCTGCGGGGACATAGAACGGCCATCCTCCGACAAAGTAGATAATATCTATATCAGGATTTTCTTTCACATAATTCTCTACCAGATTTATAGCAAGCTTAAGATCATCATGATTTTCCAGTACATCATTAACTTTTAAGTCAACTTCATCCAAAGTCGCCTGCAAAAATCCATATATTCTTTCCTGAAGGTTGAGAGCATCTGCAGATCCTGTTAAAATCATAATATCAAGTTCCTGATCATCAATTCCTTTCTGCCTGAGAACATCTACCAGCGCTTTTCCTATCGCCAGACCAGCTTTTCTATTATCAATTCCTATATGGAAAAGTCTTTCGCTTCCAGGGCTATCTGCATCAAAAGTGGCAACAGTTATACCCTGATCCACGGCCTTGCTGATTACATCATGAATTGGTTCTACATCATTTACACTGACAATCATACCGTCAACTTCCCTGCGAATCAGATTTTCAATAACTTCTATCTGTCCTTCAGTACTGAAACTAAAAGGTGCTACCCATTCCAATCGAACCCCTAATTCCAGAGCTTTATCCTGTGAATGTACAAAGGTATCAAGGAATATTGGATTGTCAAGTGAACGGGGAACAAATGCTATTGTCAAATCATAATTATTTTCTGCAGTTACAGAATTAGTTAATATCGAAAACACTAAGATAAGTACAATTATGTTTAAAATAACGCCCTTAGCCTCCATAGCCACCCTCCTTACATAACTTATAATACTTTTTATAAATATTCACAAATTCTTCAATATATCTTAAAATATTGGTATATTAATTAGAACTATCCATTAAAATACACTTTATTATATATTTCTACTAGAATATTAGATATCCTGCAAAACAGGAAAATAAAACAAATTAATCTGAACGAATATAATCATGACTGAGTCTCCATTGAGTTGTACTTAAAAATCAGAATCGGAATTCATTCGCAAAATTATAAACTATAATTCCCGGGCATTAAAAAATAGACTGGAGGATAACATTCTCCCCGGTCTATTTTTTTATTTAATCTATATTGTTCCTCCAGTCTATCATGTTCTACAGGAAGGCAAATATCAATTATCTACCCTATTTTTTCGCTGTTTTTATTTTCACCTTCTTTAAGCAAATACAACAATGTTACAATACTGGAAGAAAGATCTTCATTATATACAACAACATCATCGGGTACCTTCAGAGGAACAGGAGCGAAATTCCAGATTGCCTTTATTCCCATTTTAACTAATCTGGCAGCTATTAACTGTGTTTCTTCTCTAGGTATAGCCATTATTGCCATCTTAATTCCCCTATTAATAATTGTCTTCTCCAGATCTTTAACATTATTTACTACCTGTTCGCCAATTTTATTACCTATATTATCTAGATCATTATCAAACACCTCTACAATATTTATTCCCATCTGCCTGAAACCCGGGAAATTAACCAGTGCCCTACCAAGATTTCCAGCACCAACTAAAACCACTTCCCAGTTCTGGTTAAGTCCAAGAATTTTTGCCAGACATTTTTTTAGGTCATTAATATTATACCCTACACCCTTACAGCCAAATTCACCAAAATAAGAAAGGTCTTTTCTGACCTGAGCGGAAGACACACCTACATCCTGACCCAATTTACTGGAGCAGATCACTTCCTCTTCATCCTGATTAGCAATTATATTTAAATATCTGTAATATACAACCAGTCTCTGGATAGTTGCCTGGGGGATTTTTTTCATACTATACACCCCTTGGTATATAATGAGTGTGCAGTAATTCATGGGCTTTATGACTGCCCGGCTCTCCAAGATATTCATCATATAACTTCTGTATATAGGGGTTCTCATGGGATTTCCTTAATTCCTTGTTTTTATCAATCTCATATATAGCCTTTAGCCTCTGCTCCCTTACTTCAGCATTGGTAGGTATAGGCTGGCCCCCTCCGCCGAGGCATCCACCAGGGCAGGCCATTAATTCAACAAAGTGATATTCTTCACCAGCCTTTATTTTTTCCATTAATTTTCTGACGTTACCCAGGCCATTCGCTACCGCTGCTTTCACTTTCAGACCACCCATCTGCACTTCTGTTTCTTTGATACCGGTGGTTCCACGGACAGCTTCAAAATCCAGGCTTTCCAATTCTTCACCGCTTATTAATTCGTAAGCTGTTCTTAAGGCAGCCTCCATTACACCACCACTGGCTCCAAATATATCCGCTGCACCTGATGAAACACCCATAATACGATCATATTCAGATTCCTCCAGACTGGTCATGTCTATTCCTGCCATCTTGATCATCTGGGCCAGTTCTCTGGTAGTTAGTACATAATCAACATCTCCATCCATTTCGGTGCGTCTGGCTTCAAACTTCTTGGCCGTACAGGGCATTACTGATACTACAACAATATCTTCAAGTGGAATATTATTGGCCTCGGCATAGTAACTTTTGGCTAATGCACCAAACATCTGCTGCGGAGATTTACAGCTTGATATATTTTCCAGAAACTCCGGATAAAAATGCTCAATGAATTTTATCCAGCCTGGACTACAGGAAGTAAATAGGGGTAATGTCCCTCCTTCATTTATCCTGTTTATTAACTCTGTTCCCTCTTCCATTATAGTAAGATCAGCTGTAAAGTTTGTATCAAACACCCGGTCAAAACCCAATCTTTTTAGCGCTGTAACCATCTGCCCAGTAGCAATTGTGCCTGGTTTACTACCGAATGGCTCAGAAATAGCTACCCTGACAGCCGGTGCAGTCTGTACAACGACATGCTTTTTCGGGTCATCAATAGCTTTCCAGACATTATCATAGTGATAAACTTCATGTAGTGCACCTGTAGGGCAGGCATGAATGCATTGACCACAATTTGTACATTCCACATTACCAATACCTTTATTTTCATATGTGGTCACTATTGTAGCTGGTCCCCGATTTGCCATCGTAAAAATCCCGACTCCCTGTACTTCTTCACACTTCCTGATACAGCGTCCGCAGGTAATACATTTATTGGGCTCCCTGACTATAGAATAACTGGAGCTGTCAATAGCATACCCCTTATCAAGAGGACTGAGCCTGATCTCTCCTATTCCAATTAACTCTGCTACCTGTCTAAGCTCACAGCTTTCATTTCTACTGCAAGTCATACAATTTAGCTCACAACTAATATCATGAGAAGCAATTATCAATTCAAATAAATTTTTTCTTACATCCATCACTTTAGGCGTATGGGTTTTAACAATCATGCCATCTCTAACCAGAGTTGCACAGGCTGGCTGTAGTAATCTCTCTTCCTCTATCTCTACTACACACAGCCGGCAGCCCCCATAAATTGAAAGACCCTCCTCATAACATAGTGTTGGAATCTTTATATGAGCCTTCTTTGCAGCTTCCAGTATAGTAGCATCATCTTCTATCTCAAGTCTTATGCCATCAATCGTAATATTAACCATCAATTATCCCCCCCGTCCAGCAATTCATTTCCAAACTTATCAAACACTGAATTAATAAAACTGAGAGATGTCTGCCCAAGTCCACAACGAGCAGCAAGATGAATAGTCCTGCCTATATCGCTAATTATGTTAACATCCCTTTCTGTGAAACCACCACTATGACTTTTTAATATATGATGAACCTGACGATTACCTTCACGACAGGGGAAACAGGTTCCACATGTCTCACCCATAAAGAAGCGAGATACATTGTTGAGTAGGTCAACAAGATTATGTCCCTCAGCAACAACAACTATTGCACCAGAACCAAGACTACTTCCCGCTTCAGCCAGGTCTTCATATGTGTAGGGAATATCTATTTCATCCTTAGTAAGTATAGAGGTTGATATACCTCCTGGAACAACAAACTTCAAGTCTTTATTGCCCCTTACTCCACCACCTAACTCATCTATTATTTCCTTAAGTGTCATTTCACCAAATGCTATTTCATAAACTCCTGGTTTCTGAATATCACCACTAAGACAGATTAATTTTGTTCCACAACTCTCTGTACTCCCCATTTCCTTATATACCTCCGGCCCATTTGCAATTATTTCAGCCGCAGCTGTCAGGGTTTCTACATTATTAACAACCGTCGGTTTATCAAAAAGACCCCTTGTTATTGGATAAGGGGGTTTGATACGAGAATGTCCCCTCTTACCTTCAATTGAATTTATCAATGAAGTTTCATCACCACATACATAAGCCCCGGCGCCTTTGACTAACTGGAGGTTGAAATTGAAACTACTATCAAAGATATTTTCACCAAGCACCCCTTTTTCATATGCTTTATCAATAACTTTTCTGAATATCTTAATAGGTGTATTATATTCACCCCTGATATAACAGTATCCCTCATCTGATCCAACAGCATAAGCTGCAATCATTATTCCTTCGAGAACCTTTACTGGATTGTATTCCAGTAAAAAACGATCCTTAAAGGTACCAGGTTCTCCTTCATCACCATTACAGATAACATATTTCTTATCTTCCTCTTCTTTTATGGCCAGTTCCCATTTTAAACCAGTAGGGAATCCAGCACCTCCTCGCCCTTTTAATCCCGATTCCTTTAATTGGGCAGCAATATCTTCACGATTCATAGTAAGAGCTTTTTTAAGTCCTGGAAACTCGTAATTTTCTATCTGATAATGCATATCTTTTTTTAGAAACAAGGTTTCTTCCATCTCTTCTCCCCCCTTTTAAATACATTTTTTCAATATTTCAAGAGCCATACTATTACTAACATGAGTATGAACCTGATCATTAACCATCATTACCGGACCCTCTCCACAGTATCCCAGGCACTCTACAACTTCCAGTGTAAACATCTTATCTTCTGTAGTCTCCCCATCATCAATTTTCAGATAATCTTTTATAATTTGAACTATACTATGAGAAGCATTCAGATGACAGGATAGACTATCACAGACCCGAATAATATATTTTCCAATTGGTTCGGTATAAAACATAGAATAAAACTTGATTGCACCATATACCTTGGCCCTCGGCACTTCAAATTCTCTGGCTATTTTATCAATCTCACGTTCAGGAATATATCCATAGGTATCCTGGATATTATGCATCCTCTCCAAAAAACTGGCATTTTCCAAAATTTTAACCCCCTTTTTGTGAAAATATTCCCTATTAGATGTTCACAAACCTACATCCTCCCTCCTTCTGTTAATATTTGATAATATTTTCACATCAATAATTAATTTATCCTTCACTATAATATATATGCAAGAATCATGCCAGAGCAATAAGAATCTCTTATACTGCCTTATATATCAAGAAAAAATCAGCATGTATTTTTCAAGTATAAAAAGCAGGCTGCAAAAACAATGCGTTTTTGCATTATTTTTGCAGCCTATTACAGACTAATATTACTTATTCAGGAGAATATCCCACTTAATGTATTTCTACATCACCAGCAATGCATTTATGCATCAAGGAAGATAAAAATATTTCCAAATTCATGAATCTATTCTAATATATTTTGCTCTTTAACAGAAGGAGAATAGAGAACTAAGCAAAATATTTCTTTAATTTTCTTACAATAGTTGACTGATCAACTCCCAGCAATTCAGCCATCTGATAAGTAGTCTTCCCCTGTTCTCTGGCCATTGCAAGAAGTTTTTTCTCTACCTTACTTACTGCTTCAGGTAGTGGTATAATGTTGCTTATTTTTATAGTTTTATCAACATTCTCCCGCTCAACTTCCAAAAAATGGCTTACCATTTTTTCTTCAATATTGATTGCCTCACTGGTTATTACAATACGTTCCAGTAAGTTTGATAGTTCACGAACGTTTCCAGGCCACTTATATGATATCAGGTTATTAACTGCATTCTGGCTCAGAGTAATTCGTTTATGATACTTTTTATTAAAATATGAAAGGTAATACCTGAGTAAAGGTTCTATATCTTCTATTCTTTCCCGGAGTGGTGGAATATATATAGGTACTACATTCAAACGATAATAAAGATCTCCCCTGAATTCGTTATTTTCTATCATCTCTTTTATGTTTTTGTTTGTAGCAGTTATTAATCTGAAATCTACATTTATAGACTCTGTACCACCGATTCTTGTAACACAATGTTCCTGCAATACCTGCAACAATTTCGCCTGCATATTTAACGGCATTTCCCCAATTTCATCAAGGAATAGAGTGCCTCCTTCTGCTTTCTCAACCAGACCGGGCTTGCCCTCTCGCTTGGCACCACTGAAGGCTCCGGTTTCATAGCCAAATAATTCAGATTCAAGTAAGCTCTCAGGTATCGCTGCGCAATTTATTTTTATAAATGCCTCTCTTTCAGGGCTTTGTTCATGGATAAAGCGGGCTACTACTTCTTTCCCCACACCAGACTCTCCCATTATAAGTATACTGGAGTCGGTTTTGCCAACCCTTCTGCTCAGTCTTAATATCTCGTTCATTTTCCTCGATTTTGAAATAATATGATCCGGACATTCCTGATCCTCAATACCCTCCTTCTGTAGAAATTGACGTAGTTTCTCCTCACCGCCCAGTTCCTGCAATTTATCCAGATTCCTGGCATTTACCACAGTTCTGACAATATTATTTTCTTCATCAAATATTGGACTGGCTGTCGTCAGGAGGCGGTGACCTGTTCGGGTATTTTGAATTAAGGTAATCTCTCTCTTTTCTACAAGACACAATTTAGCGAGTGAGGGAAAGATAATCCTTTCACGTTCTAATTCGAAAACTTCTCTTCCCATCAATTCTTTCTTACTTAATCCCAGAAAATCTTCAAAAGCATCATTTACTCTCTCTACCCTGCCTTCCTTATCTACCATCATCATACCATCATATGAAAAATTGATCAGGGTATCCAGTTCCTTATTTAATTCCTGTATCTCCTTTATTTCAGAACGTTTTTCACTAATCAAATATGGTAAACACATCTCAACTTCTGCCAGGCCCTGATAAACCGCAATGGCCTTTTCACGACATGAATTATAACCACATGCGCTACAGTTCAGTAGATCCTCTTCGCTATATTTACCTGTCTGTTTTAGTACATCCCATATTTCATCTTCAGTTGGTTGGGGCAGCAAGGTAATATCTGTAGTAAAGGATGTTGTAAGTTCTATGTTTTCTACTGCAGCATAGGAGTATCTTTCCTGTTCCGGATATTTCTCTATATTTTTTATAAAGGTATTTATCGCCCCTTCTTTCTTAAAATAATTCTCATGGCTTAAATCTACTCCACTAATACATCCCTCACAAAATAATATATCAATAAAATCCGGTTTTAATGCACCAGATTCGATTTCATTTAGTAAATCAAACACTTTATCTGATCCTTCAACTTTCAGATAACCATCAGGGAAGAAGTCACATCTGCCGGTTACTGCCTTAATTAGCCCGCCAGTCAGAGGAAATCTCCTCGCCTCATCAGCAGGTTCTTCATCCTGAATATACCCATTATGTTTATTTTTTATAGAATCCAGTACACCCTTATCTTCAATATCTTCTGATTTTCCTTCCCTGAACTTTGAATTCAATATCTTAATATCTTTCTCAGAACGTTTACTTAGATTTTTATTTTTTTTGTTATTCTGAAGCAATTTATCTATCTCCAGTGAAAATATTTCACTAAAAGTCAGCACAGAACAATTATCATAAATATCAAACTCACCTTTTTTTGCCAGACATGGTCCAATAAATACTATATTGCTGTCAGAACCTTCAACCTCTTTTACATATTCTAGAAGTGCCTTCATGGGCGAGACTATAGGTGCAAGATTTTCTACCATTGATGGATAGTATTTTTGAATTAGATTTACAATAACAGGGCAGGCTGAACTAATAACAAGTTCATCAGTCTCAATTAATAACTTCCTGTATTCTTCTATTACCAGTTGGGCACCCCAGGCTACCTCATATACCATATCAAAACCCAGAGAATAGAGGGTATTTTTCCAGTCTTCCAGATTTAAATCAGGGTTATATGAGGGGAAACTTGGTGCAAGCCCGGCTATTACCTTTTTATTCCCCATCAGCATTTCTTCTACTCTCTTCAGTTCGTTTCCTGCCTTCTTGGCTCCCTGCGAACACACCCGCACACAGTTGCCGCAGTGAATACACCTTTCGTCAATTACCTCTGCCTGTCTGTCTTTCACCCGAACCGCTTTTACCGGACAGTTCCTGACACAGGCATAACATTCATGGCAGCGATCTTTAATAGTTTCTATTAATTTTGTCATACTTTTCCCACCTCTTATACTCTATAATTCCTGAAGTTATCCAACTATTCCTGAACCTTAGTAAGATATTGTAAAAGATATATATTTCTTTAAATATATTAAAACAGCCACTGATTTTTATGTAATTACAAATCCATTATATCACAATATACCATTTATAGGTAATATATATTCTTCTTTGAATATTTCAAAAACCCTGCAAAACAAAGAACTCCCCTGAAATGAAGGGAGCTCTT
>JBKGXW010000003.1:0-73347 GCA_046546395.1 Halanaerobiales bacterium | reverse complement strand
GGATTTATCGTAACATTTTTAGTATCTCCTGTCAAGAATTTTTTATCCTTTTTTGAAAAACACTGAGCACTGAGCACTGTAGAATCATATCATAAACTTCAAATAGTACTCTAAACTATACTTAAATTAATCACTTGCCGTTGAGTGGTTTTTAAATCCTGCCCTGCAGCAACTTATTACGCCGTTTTTCCCGGCGACAAATGTTATCTTAACAAAATTCTATGATACTGTCAAGACTTTTTCCCTGTTTTCTTTTCGAGTTTCTCAATGCAGTATATTAATAAGATTTATTTTAATACTAAACCAAAACATGACTAAAAAGAAGAAGCAGCCAAAAGGCTGCATATCATTAAAAAAGGCTAATATCTGTATTTAATCAAGATCAATATCAAATTCAATTTCTTGATGACAGAAGTTGCTGTGTTCGCAGCTATGTGGATCTTCTTCCACAAATTCTTCATTTCTATATTCTTTAATTGCCTTGTGTAATGCATCAGCAGCAAGATTGGAACAATGCATTTTAGCTGGAGGCAAACCATCAAGAGCTTCAGCAACACTTTTATTACTTATCTCCAGTGCTTCATCCAGCTTCTTTCCCTTAACCAATTCGGTAACCATGCTACTGGTTGCTATAGCTGCACCACAACCAAAAGTTTTAAATTTTACATCTTCTATTATGTCATCATCACTTATTTTCAAGTAAAGTTTAATAATATCTCCACAGACTGGATTACCAACTTCTCCTACTGCATCTGCATCTTCTATTGCACCGACATTTCTGGGATTATTAAAATGATCCATTACTTTTTCTGTATACATTAAAACCATCTCCTTTTACCCTGGACTCTATATAATAATCAAGCTAATTATTCTTTCTTATTAAAATCCATCTTTAAAATTAAACACACTATTCAAAAGTATTCTTCCGGATATTTTTTCTGTCTTTGATATACCTACCTACCCTTCATATAGTGGCGACATATCCCTGATCTTCTTAATTACTCCAGGTAATACATCTATCACATAGTCAACATCTTCCACAGTATTTCCCAATCCCAATGTCAAACGTAATGAACCATGGGCGATCTCATGAGGATGGCCTATTGATAAAAGCACATGGGAAGGATCAAGAGAACCTGAAGTACAGGCAGAACCACTGGAAGCAGCAATTCCCAGTATATCTAAATTAAGCAGGATAGCCTCTCCTTCTATATAGCGAAAACAAAAATGTACATTATTAGGCAGTCTACGTTCATCCCTTGGGCCATTTAAAATGACCTGATTAATATTTTCTTCAATACCATTAATCAATTTATCCCTTAAATTCCTCAGATGTGCTGCTTTTTCTTTCATGTTTTCTTCAGCAATCTCAACAGCTTTACCAAATCCTACAATGCCTGGAACATTTTCAGTTCCACCCCTTCGATTCCTTTCCTGTGCTCCCCCTGTCAACAGGGTAGTAATCTTTGTGCCCCGCTTCAAGTATAAAGCACCAACTCCTTTTGGACCATTCAACTTATGAGCTGACATAGATAGCATATCGACTCCCAGTTCCTGAACATCAATAGGAATCTGACCAACAGCCTGAACTGCATCAGTATGAAAATAAATATCTTTTCCTCTGGTTATTTCTGCAATTTCATTAATAGGTTCTATAGTACCTATTTCATTGTTGGCCATCATTATAGTAACAAGTATAGTGTCCTCCCTGATTGCACTACGTACATCTTCAGGATCTATCAACCCTTTTTTATCTGTATCTAAGTAGCTTACTTCAAAACCGAATTCCTTTTCCAACTGCTGGCAGGTATGGAGAACAGCATGGTGTTCTATAGAAGATGTAATAATATGTCTACCTTTCTCCTTGAGTGCAAAAGCTGTCCCCTTAATCGCCATATTATCCGACTCAGTCCCACCTGCAGTAAAGATTATTTCCCTTTCATCGGCATTAATAATATGAGCAACCTTTTCTCTTGCTTCACTGACCGCCCGGGCAGCATGTTGTCCTGTTTGATATACACTCGATGGGTTACCATAATACTCTTTAAGATATGGTTGCATGGCCTTATATACCTCTGGAGCAACTGGTGTAGTTGCAGCATGATCTAAGTAAATTTTATTCATCATCTCACTCCTCTTATATATGGTAAATAAAATCTGTGTCAGCTTTCTGTTCATTATATTGTTTTTTTAATTCTGCAAGAGTTACAGAGTCAAGTAATTCATCTACATTATTCTTAACCCTGACCCATAAATCAAAAGTAACACAACCGTCCTTACTCTCACATTCTTGACGGGCATCTTTAGATAATACACAGTCAACAGGAGCAATTGGTCCCTCAAGTGTAGCAAGAATGTCTTTTACTGTAATATCTTCAGGATCATGATTGAGTAGATAGCCACCATGGGCCCCACGTACACTCTTAACGATACCTGATTTCCGTAAACTAGCAAATAGCTGTTCAAGATATTGTTCAGAAATACCCTGACGTTCAGATATTTCCCGTAATGGAGTAGCACCAGAGTTCTCGTGCACCGCCAGATCTACCATAGCACGCAATCCATATCTCCCTTTAGTTGATATCTTCATATATTGACACCCCTCTAAATCCGAGTATTTTTATCAACTTTACATCAGTATTGTAACACAATTAAAAAATCTTGTCAACGAATATTATCTATATTTATGTCCTATTACTTCGAATTTAATTTTATTGGCAGTTTTCTCGACCAGTGTTTTATGTAGTCTATCACTGTTAGCCGGCTCAAGTAGTATTTTCACTATTATTCCCTGATTGTCATATTCAATATCAAGTATCTCAGCATGGAAGGCTTCAATCTGTCCCATAAGAGTTCCGAGTAACTGATATCCTATACTGAGTTTAATTTCATAAAATAATCTTAATTTCAATTTACCTGCTTCAGCAATAGCAAGACTGGCTGTTTCTCCATAGGCCCTTATCAAGCCTCCAATACCTAATTTGGTGCCTCCAAAATATCGAGTGACCACTACAATAGTATTACTAAGTTCAGCTCCTTCAATAGCCTGCAATACCGGTGGTCCTGATGAACCAGCAGGTTCTCCGTCATCATCTGAATATTTCAAAGCTTTATCACCAATACCCAGCTTATAAGCTGATACATTATGGTTGGCATCATAATACATATCCTTAATCCTGGCTATAAAATCCCTGACTTCTTGTTCGCTATTTGCTCTACTGATACTTCCATAAAATTTGCTGTCTTTAACTTTATTTCTAATCTGTATTCTTTTTGCAGGTGTATAGAAAACTTCTTCCATAGCAGTTCCTCCAGAAACAGTCATTCTTGAACTATATTCCTAAACTTTTTCTAAAGCATTATAATTTTGCTTTAGCTTTTTTATAATTTATATTAGCCTTTACTATCACCTTTACCAGTCTTTTTTGCAAGATAATCCATCATTCGTCCTTCTCGACCCTCCTTGCCCGGGTAATAAAGCTTTAAATCTTCGAACCCATCAGGTAAATACTGCTGTTCTACATAATTTCCCGGATAGCTATGAGGGTATTTATAGCCTTCTCCATGCCCCAGATCCTTAGCTCCTTTATAATGTGCATCTCTCAAATGCATTGGAACAGTCCCGGTATTATTGTTTCTGACAAAATCCATGGCAGCATCTATACCCCGGACTACTGAATTACTCTTGGGGGCAGTTGCAATATATAACACGGCCTCTGCAAGAGGGATTTGCGCTTCAGGCATACCTACAAACTCAACGGCCCTTGCAGCAGCTGTAGCTACCTGTAATGCCATGGGGTCAGCAAGCCCTACATCTTCAGCTGCATGTATAATAACCCTTCTTACAATAAATTTAGGGTCTTCTCCCGCTTCCAGCATCTTGGCCAGCCAGAACAGAGCTGCATCTGGATCTGAGCCCCTCATACTCTTGATAAATGCAGAAATCGTATCATAATGATTATCCCCATCCTTATCGTAATTGAGCACCTTCTTCTGCAGGGATTCTGAGATGACCTTTTCTGTAATCTCTATTTTACCTTCCTGATCAGGCGGAGTAGTTAATACAGCTAATTCCAGAGCATTAAGAGCTGTCCTGGCATCTCCTTCTGAAAGCCGTGCAATTGTTTCAAACTCTCCATCTGATATATTAACACTGTAATCACCCAACCCCTTCTCGTTATCCCTTAATGCTCTTTTTAAAATTTCTACAATATCATCTTCATTTAAAGGGTTGAGACGGAAAATGCGGGATCTGGAAAGCAGTGGTGAATTTACTTCAAAATAAGGATTCTCGGTAGTCGCACCTATCATTATGACGATCCCCTCTTCAACTGCAGGCAGAAGGGCGTCCTGTTGCGACTTATTAAAACGATGTATTTCATCTATAAATAAGATAGTTTTATTGTTATGTAAATTTAAATTATTTTTAGCTGTTTCTATTACCTGCCGAATATCTTTTACCCCAGATATCACGGCGTTTAGTTTAATAAAATCTGATTCTGTCTGTCTGGCAATAACTTGAGCCAGGCTTGTTTTCCCGGTACCGGGAGGCCCGTAAAAAATAAGCGACTGTATTCTATCGGCTTTAATAGCCCTGTATAACAATTTGCCCTCACCGATTATATGTTCCTGTCCAACCACTTGATCTATTGTATTTGGTCTCATCCGATAAGCAAGGGGTCTATCTTCAATATTATCCTGTCTACTATGTTCAAAAAGATTAATCATCATCACCCCCTATGAATAATGTCTGTTCTTCTGTGATTATTATATCAACTGGTACATCAAATCTATCTACTGGTAATCTGTCCTTCAAGAAACAATCATAAGCAAGGCCTATAGTTATAGTATGATCAGCAAGATTAGCTAATAACCTATCATAATATCCACCACCATATCCCAGTCGATATCCATTTTGGGCAAATAATAAACCCGGAACTACAATGACATCCATCATCTGCACAGATATATTCTTTCTCTCAATGGGTTCCTTAATCCCAAAAACACCTGAGGCCAGGTCTTCATTTTTATAAATAGGCCCTATCTCCAGGATTCTTTTATCATCACTTATATACGGCAGATATACATTTTTACCCTTTTCAAGGAGATAATCTATGATATCATGAGTAATTATCTCATTACGAATAGAATGGTACAATAATATATTATCTCCTTTCTTTACGATATCAAGTGAAAACAATTTACTATATATTTTTGTACTTATTAATCTTACTTCCTCACTGGAAAAGCCTTGTCGCTTCTTAAAATATCTCTCTCTTAATAATTCTTTTTTATTCATAGTCTCACCCTGACCTTAATAGCTCCCCTGTACCTATAGAACATTTATTTTTTGTCGTTTTTTTATACTTCCCGGTATAAATTTGCTAATATAAATTAACAGTGCATGCACATGTAGCAAAAAAACTAACCGCTGGGGTTAGTTTGTGGTCTTTATTTTGATAAAGCTAATTTTCAAGTTTTAATGGCTTTTCGTAAATTCACAGTTTATTTAATATGTTTAAGTACGTGTATAGCTTGTTTGAAAGTTTTATTAAGTAAGTGTACAGTTTATTTAGTAGGATTAAATAATTATATAGTTAATTATGTATTGTTCCACCATGCCGTGTGATTATTCATTTTGATCCCTGTCTGCCAGGTGGGTACCCTCCTATCTGGTTTACATGTCCTTTGATAGGCATATGCGCCGCAGATAGAGTCCAGGCTCCCTATGTTTTGGTGTTGGTCAAAACATTATTAATCATCACGAACACGGTAGAACCAACAACTCTTAAGTTAGTTATATATTATCATAAAACTCTTTTCATTGCAAGCAATATGGGCAGTGGTAATAATAGGTATTTTGGTAATATATTTATCCCAAATTTCATAATTTATAATAAAGAGTAAAAGAATATCAAGTATAAAGCAGCTTAAATTATTATAAGTGAAATCCTGTTTTATAATACCTGAAATCACTATTACTTACGAGAAATGATACTATATTCAGAGAGGAGGTACTTACTTATGCTGGCTGAGTCACTTACGACTGTTATACTACTTGCAGTCATAGTTGAGGTGGTTACAAATGCAATCAAAGCTACTATACCTGCTATCAAAGATGGCGATAAAAAAAACGGCAGCAGAATCACCGCCGCCGTTGTAGGTATATTTCTCTGTATCACGACCCACGTAGGAATATTAGATAAACTTAATATTAGTATATCATTTGATATACTTGACTATATAATTACCGGATTGATAATATCACGTGGTGCAAATGCAGTACATGATATTACAAATGCCTTCAACAAGTACAAGATAACAACCAAATAATCTTTGTACACTTAATCCAGATTTTTAACGGCCATCCCATCTCATGTACCTTAAACCAGAATTCTTAACCAATAAAACCTGTATTCTTCTAGACTATTTCAATTAATCAATTCTAATACCAAGTTCTCGCAGCTGCTTCTCAGAGACCTGAGAAGGTGCACTTGTGAGTGGTGATGTTGCCTTCTGTGTTTTAGGGAAAGCTATAACATCCCTGATAGAATCAGTACCCCCAAGTATCATGACTAATCGGTCAAGCCCGAAAGCTATACCACCATGTGGAGGTGCACCATATTCAAAGGCTTCCAGCAGATAACCAAACTTATCTTCTGCCTCAGCTTTATCTATTTTCAATGCCCTGAAGACCTTTTCTTGCAAATCACGATTGTTAATACGAATACTTCCACCACCTATTTCCTCACCATTTAACACAAGATCATAGGCTTTTGAACGAACATTTTCAGGGTCTATTTCCATTATCTCAACATCCTCTTCAAGTGGTGCTGTAAATGGATGATGTTTGGCTGCATATCTATCCTCATCCTCGTCATATTCAAACATCGGGAAATCCACTACCCAGAGGAACTTATAGTCATCTTTTGAGATAAGGCCTTCATCTCTGGCAATTTTTAATCTTAAATTACTCAGAGCATCTGCAACAACCTTATTATTATCTGCCACAAATAGTAGTAAATCACCTGTCTTAGCACCCATTTTTTTAATAATACTATCCATTTCTTTATTGCTCAGGAATTTTGCTATAGGTGACTTTATACCATCCTCTTTTAATGCAATCCAGGCAAGTCCTTTGGCCTTATATACCTTAACATAATCAACAAAACTATCAACCGTTCTCCGGGGAGTATCTGCCCCCCCGCTGAAGTTAATCCCCTTAACCTGACCACCATTTGAGATAGTTCCACTAAAAACATTGAATTCACTATCTCTAACCTGTTCAGAAATATCGATTAGCTCCATACCAAATCGTAAATCTGGTTTGTCAGAACCAAAACGATCTATAGCTTCCCGATAAGTCATTACAGGTATTGGCTCAGGAACTGGTATATCGACAAGTTTAAATATGCGTCTGACCAGTCCATCTACAATCTGATAGACATCATCCTGTGTGACAAATGACATCTCCATATCTATCTGGGTAAACTCCGGCTGTCGATTAGCCCTCAGATCTTCATCGCGGAAACACCTTGCTATCTGAAAATATTTTTCCATACCTGAAACCATCAACAACTGTTTAAAAATCTGAGGTGACTGAGGAAGGGCATAAAAATTACCCGGATTCACCCTACTGGGTACCAGATAATCCCTGGCCCCCTCAGGTGAACTTTTAGTCAAAATGGGTGTTTCTATTTCCCAGAAACCCTCTTCATCAAGATAGTCTCTGGTCGCTTTCATTACTTTATGTCTTAAGCCAATTATTCTCTGCATTTTTGGACGTCTGAGATCAATATATCTATATTTCAATCTCAATTCTTCACTGACATCTATGTCATCACTAATGATAAACGGAGGAGTTTTAGCCGAATCCAGCACTTCTAGCTCAATACCATTAATTTCAATTTCTCCAGTTGTCAGGTCGGGATTAATATTGCCCTCTGGCCTTGATTCAACTTCGCCTCGAATTACAGCCACATATTCTGAACGTAGTGAGTCCGCTTTATCGAAAGAATTCTTATCAATATCTGGATTAAAGACGATCTGAACCAGTCCTGATCTATCCCTGAGATCAATAAATATAACCCCACCATGATCTCTTCTTTTTTGAACCCAGCCCATCACTACTACAGTTTCTCCAATATTCGCACTGGATAAATCGGTGCATTGATGGGTTCTACTAAATCCTTTTATTCCTTCACCCATGTAAATCTCCTCCCATTTATAACATTCTCTTATATATTTCTCTTATACATTTAATACTTATCTTATATTTTACTCTTATATCCGTTTTTGCATTATTTCAACCAGGTTCTCAAGAAGTATCTCTTCCTGTTCACCAGTTTTCATGTTTTTTATAGTAGCTTTACCACTACTCAATTCATCTTCTCCCAGAATAATGGTAAATGTAGCATTCATTCTATCAGCAGCTTTCATCTGACTTTTTACACTGCGGTCAAGATAATCTATTTCAGTCTTGAGACCACTTTCCCTCAATTGATATATATATTTAAAAGCAGATTTTTTAGCATTCTCACCAATAGTGGTTATATAAAGATCAATATCATTAACTGCTGGTAATTCTATATTTTCCTGTTCAAGAGTCAGCATAAGACGCTCCATACCCATTGCAAAACCTATACCAGGAGTGGACCTCCCACCAACTTCTTCAGCAAGACCATTATACCTTCCTCCAGCCAAAACTGTATCCTGAGCACCAAGACCAGTATATTTTATTTCAAAGACTGTATTTGTATAATAATCAAGCCCTCGTACCATAGTTGGATCTATAATGTAATTCATCCCTACACTTTGAAGATAGTCTTTGACCTGTTCAAAATGACTGTTACATTCATTACAGAGAAAATCAAGTATACTCGGGGCATCAATAGATACCCTGGAACATGCTTCTTCTTTACAATCAAGGACCCTCATTGGATTGCGGTCCAATCTGGACAAACAGTCTTTACAGAGCTTTTCCTGATAGTCTGCAAAATACTCCTTGAGCACCTTAAAATACCCAGATCTACATACTGGACAACCTATACTGTTTATGTAAATATTCAGATTCTCCAATCCCAGTCTTTTCAAGTAATTTGTACCCATCGTTATCACTTCAGCATCCAGGGCTGGATCATTTGAACCAAAAACCTCAACACCAAACTGATGAAACTGACGAAAACGACCCGCTTGCGGCCTTTCATATCTAAACATTGGGCCAATATAGTAAAACTTGATAGGTTGAGCCTGACCATATATCTTATTCTCCATAAATGAACGTACAACTGAAGCAGTACCTTCAGGTCTCAGAGTTATACTGCGGCCGCTCTTGTCAGTAAATGTGTACATTTCCTTTTCCACTACATCTGTAGTTTCCCCTATTCCCCGTTGAAAAAGTTCTGTATATTCAAAGATAGGAGTCCGAATCTCGTGATAATTATAGTTAGCCAGAATCTCCCTTGCTACTTTTTCAACATATTGCCAATGTAAAGAAAGAGGGGGCAAAATATCATTTGTCCCCCGTGGTGCATTCAAATTCATTTGCTCACCTCATAATAAAACATTTTTATATATCTATATATTTTTGTTGTTATATTTATTAATTATAAATATTGGTATTAGTGTTTACATTTTACTCTGTAGAAGTATTACTAGAATAGATTACTCAGTAGTATTATCTACAGGTACCTCAACATCATCATTAGCAGGTGCTGGAGTATTTGTATCTATATTTTCAGTAGAATCTATATCTTCGGAATTCTGACTAGTTTCCTCTTGTGCATTCTGTTCTTCCTGCATTTGCTTCATCAATTCATTCATTAATTCCAGTTCAGCCTGTGCTTCCTCTTCAGCACCCAGCTGTGAATAGATAGCATATATCTGATAATGCGGCCAGTAATCACTGCCTGCCAGTTCTGAAGCCTTTTCCAGAAGACCTATGATTTCCTCCTGGTCAACTTCTTCTTGATCCATCAATAATGCAGCATACATATAGTGGAATTCCCAATCATTTGGATAGTCTCCAATAAGATTTGCAAAGGTTTCAACTGCTTTAGCTGATTGGCCAGTGTTTTGATATGCCTGAGCCAGATAAACAGAAATCATGGGAGTAGGATAAGCCTCCATAGCTTCTTCGAAATCCTCTATAGCAGTAGTATAATCACTATTACTGAATGCCTTATATCCTCTGAGTAATGGGTCGTTAATAGTAATATCACTATCAGCCTTTACACTATTCAGCCAGTTCTCAAATGCCTCTTCCTGTTTTTGTTCAAGGATACTACTCCTCAAATCTTCTTTTGCATTTTCATAATCTTCCCCACTGGCTATTTTTTTATCCAGTACTTTAATGATATAAAAAGCATCTTCGCTTTCTATAATATCACTGACAGCACCTTTTTCAATACTAAATGCCCTGTCCATAACATTCTCAGGTAAAGAACTATCCTGGCGACCGCTCATAGAGAAATCAACTTGATTTAATTCAGTATATTCTGCGGCAACTTCTGCAAATTCTGAATCCTCTTCCAGTTCATTAAGAGCCTTATTAATACTAGTTTTGGCAGCTTCTTTATCCTCTCCAAATGTCTTTCCTATAGCCTGAACTTGTACCTTTTCATATTCCTCAACAATTTCTTCTTCAGTAACAGTAACATCACTGTAGCTCTGTTCCTGAACCTGTGTTATACGGTTTTGAACTTTTAGACTTTCTCTGATTTCACCTTTTAATGATTCAAGACTATTATCGTTATTTTCAAGATAAGCGACCAGGTCTTCCTCTGTCATCTGATTGGTTTCTAAAATCTGATTAATGATTTCGTCTACATCTTCTTCAGTTACCCGGGCCTCAACACCCATTTTTTCAGCCTGTTCCAGAATCAGCGTCCTTTCGATAAGTGTATTTAACACACTATACTTTGTAGGAACCTCCTGAGTTCGTTCAGGTGTCTCCATTCCAACAGCACTACTCAGAGCCGAGTAATATTGATCCTCTGTGATTTGTTGTCCATTTACCTCCGCAATATTACGTGCCTGTAAATTGGGGTTATTGGCAGATCTGTTACCAAAGCCGTAAAAGGTTGCATATAGTGCTCCAGATGCAACCATTGCAACTGATACAATTATAATTATTATTTTGCTATAATTCCTTAGTTTACTTAACATTATTCCACTCCTTTCAGTAATCTTTTATAATTTTATCTTATTAAGCAATACTTGTCAACCAATATATCTCCTGAAATCAGCTATTGTAGTTGTTCTACCATGCCCTGGGAATATTTTTGTTTTCTCAGGCAGCAACAATAATTTTTTTATAGAATTAGATAATTCTTCCGGGTCGGCCCCAGGAAAATCTGTGCGTCCATAACCACTGTTAAAAATTGTATCACCACTGAATAATATACCTTCAGATTCATTATATAAAGATATTCCACCTGGTGTATGACCGGGGGTAGCAATAACCTTGAAGTCATAATACCTATCTCCTTCATCTATTAATCGGTCAGCTGAATCCAGTTCAATCTTCTCGCCTATCATAAAGGAAAGATTTTTCCGGGCATCCATAAGATAAGGGTTATCTAATTCATGTATAGCAAGTTCTGTGTCATATTGATCAAGCAGAAACTTAACAGCACCAATATGATCAAAGTGTCCATGTGTCAGTACAATCCCTTTGACTTCCATTTGCTCCTGTTCAATGTAAGTAAAAATCTTTTCCCCCTCAGCTCCAGGGTCAATAATAATACAATTGCTTTTTTTATATTCAACTATATAACAATTTGTAGCATTCATACCTACAGGTATTGTAATTATATCCATCAAAATCTCCTTTTTCTTAATTAATGACCAGCTTATTCAGGTTTATCTGCCACCTTACACGGATATAGCTAAATTTAAAATTCCTTCTTACTATCCAGTAATAGAGTTACTGGACCTTCGTTTATTAGCTTCACTTCCATCATAGCCTGAAACTTTCCACTAGCAACCTTCAGACCTTTATCATGAGCCATATGCACAAAGCAATCATACAATTTCTCTGCACAGGCAGACGGTGCCGCAGAAGAAAAGCTGGGTCTGCGCCCCTTCCTGCAGTCACCATATAAAGTGAACTGAGAAATAATTAATAATTCTTTATTAAGGTCCAATGCCGAAAGGTTCATTTTTCCTTCTTTATCTTCAAAAATCCGCAGTCCTGTTATTTTATCCAGTAAATATTCAACATCTTCCTGACCATCATCATGACCTATACCAAGAAAAACCAGCAATCCAGAGTCTATTTCACCGATTATATCTTGATCAACACTTACACTGGCTTCTTTGACTCTCTGTATTACAGCGCGCATTTTCTCACCCACTTATTCTACTTTATATTTCTAACCACTATTAAGTTTATATTTTTAACTTTATATTATTAAACAACTTATAATCTGCCCGGATAGTTACAAGTCTGCTCTTAAATTATTTGATATAATGATTCAGATATAAAGAAAGCATAATAAACGCCTTCCTTATGAAAATGAATATGTGTTTTCTTTTTAGCAATTTTATTAGGGCTTATCACGTTGGTTTAGTACGATCAACAGATAAAATGCCAGGGATATGATCTATTTTTTTCATTATATCACGCATGTGTTCCAGACTGCTCAGTTCAATGGAGAGTTCAATATGAGCACGACTATACTTGTTGATTCGTGCTACTACTGAAGAAAGGTTGACCTCTTCCTCTTTAATTAAGGATGTTATATCGTTTAATAAATCCTTTTTGTTAAAGGCCTTAATTGTTAAATTAACTTGATATGACTCATCACGTTCAGTATCCCAGCTGACGGGAATTAAACGTTCCTGCTCCAGTTTTGATAGTTCCTTTAGATTTGGACAATCGGAACGATGTATTGAAACACCCCTTCCGCGTGTAATAAAACCTTCAATATCGTCTCCCGGTACTGGATTACAGCATTTAGCCAGTCTAACCAGAAGATCTTCTACCCCTTTTACTCTAATACCTTTATCAGTAGACCTTTTAGAAGTACTCCGTTTTAACTCATTTATTTTTTGATCAAGAGAAAGTTCTTCTTTTTCCTGGACAATCTTCAATCTATTGACAACCTGCTGGGCTCCGATCTGATTATAACCAATGGTCTCCAGAAGTTCATCAGCATTATTTTTACCCATCTTTTTTGCCAGTCTTTCAAACTCTTCCTGCTTCTCACTTTCCTTAAGTTCAATATGCCGCCGCTTTAGCTCATTCTCAATAATTTCTTTGCCTCGTTTTATTATTTCATCTTTTTCCTGTTGTTTAAACCAGTGTTTTATCTTACTCCTGGCCTTTGATGTTTTGACAAATTTCAACCAGTCCCGACTGGGACCATTACTTACTTTAGAAGTCTGTATCTCAACGATATCACCATTCTTTAGCCTGTATTCAAGGGGTTTGATCTTCCCATTTACTTTCGCTCCAACACAGCTATGACCTACCTCTGTATGTATGTGATAAGCGAAATCCACAGGAGTAGCATCACTGGGCAGAGACATGACATCACCTTTTGGGGTAAAAACAAATACCTCGTCCTCAAATAAATCAATCTTCAGGGTTTCCATAAATTCCTGTGGCTCCTGAAGATCTTTCTGCCATTCCAATAACTGCCTTAACCATGACAGCTTTTCTTCAAAGGTTTCATCTTTGGTTTTACCCTCTTTGTAACGCCAGTGAGCTGCGATACCATATTCAGCCGTTCTATGCATCTCCGGAGTCCTGATCTGTATCTCCAGAGGGTCACCATTTGGACCAATTACAGTTGTATGGAGCGACTGGTACATATTTGACTTGGGCATAGCGATATAATCTTTAAAGCGGCCAGGAATAGGTTTCCAGATCTCATGTACAATACCCAGAACTTCATAACACTCACGAACAGAGTCCACGATTATTCTGATAGCCGTAAGGTCATATATCTCAGCAAAGTCAACTTCTTTCCTTTTCATCTTTTGATAGATACTATAGAGGTGTTTGGGACGACCGTATATATCTGCATGAATATCTATCTCTTCAAACTTAAACCCTAGAACCTCAATCGCTTTCTGAATTTCATTTTCCCTTTGAGCTCTATTCGAAGCTACTTTTTTTGCAATTTCGTAATACATATCAGTATCCAGAAATCTAAAAGATAAATCTTCGAGCTCCCATTTCAAATGAGATATCCCCAGACGATGTGCCAGTGGTGCATATATTTCCAGGGTTTCAGTAGCTTTCTCTATCTGTTTTTCTCTGCTTAAAAAACTCAGGGTACGCATATTGTGTAAACGGTCTGCCAGTTTTATTAGTATTACGCGTATATCTTCTGCCATGGCTATAAACATCTTACGCAGGCTTTCAGCCTGATGTTCTTCCTTGGTCTTAAACTTCAATCTTGTTAGTTTCGTTACACCATCAACCAACAATGCTATTTCTTCCCCAAATTCCTCTGCAATATCTTCACTGCTGATCTCTGTATCTTCTACCACATCATGGAGCAGAGCCCCTGCTATAGATATAATGTCCAGTTGCAGTTCAGCTAGTATAAAAGCAACCCCCAGGGGGTGTTCTACAAACGGCTCTCCCGAAATCCTGTTTTGTCCTTGATGTGCTTTCTCAGCATAGTTATAAGCTTTCTGTACAAGTGAAAGATCAGGATCTTCCATATATATTTTTATCTGTTCAAAAAGTTCTTCTATCTCCATTGAATATCTTTCACTCCCTCAATAATGAAAAAATATCCTCACCCTTTAATAATTCCCTGCCATTTAAAAAAGACAGTTCAAGTAAGAATCCAATACCCTGCAGTTTACCACCCAGTTCTTTGATCATCTTTACGGCAGCAGCAACCGTTCCACCTGTAGCCAACAGATCATCTATGATCAGCACCTTATCTCCCGGTCTGATAGCATCTTTGTGAATTTCAATCTCATTACTTCCATATTCAAGTTCATAACGCATAGATATTGTTTCACCAGGCAATTTCCCGGGTTTTCTGATTGGTATAAATCCTTTACCCATCTGAATAGCCATTGGAGCTCCAACAATAAATCCTCTTGCTTCAATTCCCACTATGTAGTCAAAATCATAATCTTTATAATGATTTGCCATTAGATTTATCGCTTCACGAAATGCATCAGGGTTCTTCAGAAGGGTTGTAATATCTTTAAATATAATCCCCTTTTTCGGAAAATCAGGAATATTCCTTATTACAGATTTTAAGTCCATTATTTTTCCTCCTTATATAGTTTATTTATTTCCTCAATTAACAAAAATAAATCCCCTGAAAGGGCCAGTTCCACAAATATATTAAATTGATCTAGAACATCAATATTTTTATTATAACTGATAGAGTCTGATAAGTCCAGTTTTTCAGTAGGGCCCGGCATTAGAACAATCTTTGAGTTCTTAAAAGTAATTAGTCCCAATTCCTCAAATACCTGAAGGCTCCTTCTCAACCTCCCCGGGTTAGTATCAATGTTACCCTCACTATTAATTTCTTCTTTAAGGGCATCAAAAAATAGGCCTTCCCCCAGTATGCCATCTCTGGATAGGGCCATTAAATATAAGTACAGCTTTCTTAGATAGCTATCGGAGGGTAATGTGCTTTTAATCAAATTTCTATTAATATTTATATCTTCTTTTGAGTAAAGCAAATGAATAGTTGGAGATTTTTGAATCCCACTCTGAAAAACAGAAATAGAATTCTTCATTTCTTTAAGTGAAAAAGGTAGGGAAATAAACAGCAGCTCATCTATAGATACTTTTTCAAACTGTCCTGTCTGCTTAATCGCAGAAGTAGTAAAAAAAGCAACCCCTTTATCCAGATTTCTGAATTCCTCGAAATCCTTAAATTCTCTGACAAGTATAGAATTCATTCCTTTCAAAGAATCATTTAACTGATTGTATATATTGAGTTTATTTATAAAAATAGCGATTTTATGGTCCATATCAATTAAATTTTCTATATATTTAGAGATATTAGAGCAGCCTCTTTTATCTGCAATGCTTATATTTTTATTTTCAAAATATAACGGAAAATTAGAATAATCATAAGATATACTGTAGTCTTCCAGAAAGAGCTGAATATTTCTATTTCCCTTCCATTCATTAAGATCAAGGTGACAGGCTATATTCAAATTATTACAGAAATCATCAACATTTTCTCCAAATCCAAACCCGATACCATCAAGACCGCTGGATAGAGAAAATTTCAGATGTTTATTATTTTTCCCTACTGGATAAGACCTGGCTATATTTATATTTGATAGAACAAACCTTGGTCTGGGATTACCACATCCAAACGGTTTTAGTAAGTCTAACTGATTGTAAAATTCCATAGTAATATCGGATTCTTCAAGTAGTGCGTCAGCATTTAATACTGGTATTAAATCATCTTCAGTCAATACACTATTTAAGAAACCATTCATACAATCTCTGAATTTTGATATATTATCTGGAAGAATAGAGAGTCCAGCAGCCATTTGATGACCTCCAAAACCCTCCAGATATTCAGAACAATTACTGAGGGCTTTATATATATTCAGCCCACTAATACTACGACAAGAGCCCTTCCCCATACCATCATCTATCGCAATCAATACAGTAGGCAAGTAATATTCTTCAACTAAACGGGATGCGACAATACCTATTACACCATGATGCCAGTTTTTAGAAGCCAGTATAATCGCTCTTTCCTTATCCAAGTCTATCTCATTTTCTACCATTTCCCTGGCCTCTTCAAGTATTTTATGCTCCAGATTCTGTCGTTCATTATTTATATTCCTTAAATTACTGGCTATCTCTTCTGCTCTATCTTTATCCTCTGTGGTTAAAAGTTCAATACAGTCTTCGGGGTTACTAATCCTTCCTGCGGCATTCAGATGAGGAGCAATGATATAAGCAATATGTCCTGTGTTAATTTCTTTTTCATCCAGACCAACTTTCTTAATCAGAATTTCAAGACCAGGGTTAGTGGTTCTATTTATTATTTCAAGACCATTTCTGACCAGTATACGGTTTTCACCTGTCAAACTTACTATATCAGCAACAGTACCAAGTGCCACTATATCAAGCAGCTTAATAAGTATTTCTGATACATATTGATTACTATCATTATATTCCAGCGCCTGACAGAGCTTGAACGCTACACCAACACCGGCCAGTAATTTGAATGGAAAACCATCATCATCCCTGTGAGGGTCGATGACAGCATTGGCTTCCGGAAGTTTTTCTGATGGTTGATGATGATCTGTAATAATAACATCAATTCCTATACTCCTGGCATATTGAACTTCTTTAAAAGCGGTAATCCCACAGTCTACTGAAATTAAGAGATCATAACCTTTTTCAGCAAATTCCCTGATAGCATCATTATTGAGACCATAGCCCTCCCGCTGCCTGCTTGGCAGGTAGAAATCTATAGTATAATTAAACTTCTCTTTAAAATAATGATACAGTAATGATGTAGCTGTAATTCCATCAACATCATAATCACCATAGACAATAATTTTCTCTTTTTTATAGACTGCTTCAATTATTCTACCAACTGCTTTATCCATATCTTTCAGTAAAAAAGGATCATCAAGCTCATCGAGAGTACCATATAGAAATGTATTTATTTCTTTCTCTTCGGTCAATCCTCTTTTACCTAATATCTTTAATAACACTGGAGATAAACCCTCTACACTAGTATTTGTCTTTTCGTCAGTTAAAACCCATTTTTTTTGCATATTTTATCACCATAGTAACTATTCAATATCTTTACTGCAATTCCTGCTTAAATATGTAATGTAAGTACTAAGATCTATTTTCCTCATCCCTTACCTGTATCTTCGATATCTTCTTCATTTTTATTTTCTTCTGTATCTTCATCAGGATCTTTATTTTCTTCTTCCATATCTTCAGTACTTTCAGTAGCTTCTTCTCCCTGAAGATCACTTTGATTTATTTGTCTAATTCTATCGATCTGTGATATTAATTCCTGAATTTCTTCCTCCTGCTCTTCTTTTTCTTTCTTCAATGTTTTAATCTTTCGACTCATTTTTAACTGTGTAATTGATGTAACCAGGGCCATAACAATTGCACCCAATACTATAGCTCCAATTATAATGAAAGCAAGAGATACCTCAGGATCCCATTGAAATAATTGTATAGTTACCGAGTTGGCATTTTGTATGGCAAATATAGCCACCAGCAAAGCAAATAAAAGTATCAAGATAATTTTCTTTTGCATTTTAAACCACTCCCCATTATAGATTTTTCAGGAAATTATAACCTGATAATTTTGTAGCTAAATAACAAACCTAAATACAATTGATAGGATAATTTGTTCCTGTTATAGTTATAGTTCTTTATCTGTTTTTTATCTGTTTCTATACCTCTAAAATTACTCTGATTTTTTCCAGAAAGGTATCCATTTCCTGATCAGTTCCGATAGATACTCTCAAAAAATTGTCGATCCTCTCCTGTTTAAAATATCTGACCAGTATTCCCTCTTCTCGCAATTCTCCAAAAAGGTCCTCAGCATAGTATTCAAAATGACTAATGAATATAAAGTTTGTTTTGGAAGGAAGAACTGTAAAACCCAGTTCCCTTAGTTCATCAGTAACCCTCTTACGTGTTGCTATAATCTTCTTTCTGCTCTCAAGAAAATATTCCTGATCCTTAAATGCACTAATTGCTGCTAACTGAGCAAGTGTATCTACTGTATATGAATTAATCGAGTTTTTGACCCTGTTCAGTCCATCTATTAATTCCTTTTTGCCAAAAGCAAAACCGATTCTCATACCTGCCAGAGCCCGCGATTTGGAAAGTGTATGTATTACCAGTAGATTTGGATAATCATCTATCAGTTTAATTGCCGATTCACCACCGAAATCAATATAGGCCTCATCTACAATAACAAGACTTTCTGGATTATTCGCAAGATTATATTCAAGAATATCCTGAATTTCCTGCAGTTCCAGGCAGATTCCTGTGGGTGCATTTGGGTTGGCAAAGATTATACCTCCATTATCCCTTTTAAAATTATTCATCTTTATAGAAAAATCATCATTTAATTCTACAAGCTGATAATCTATATTGAAAAGATTGCAGTAAACAGGGTAAAAACTATATGTAATCTGAGGATATAGTATGACCTGTCCTGGATCAAAAAAAGCCATAAAGCTAAAAGCAAGCACCTCATCAGACCCATTGCCCACAAAAATCTGTTCTTTTTTTAGATCATAGTATTCGGCCAGCTTATCACGCAAATCAGAACATTCCGGTTCTGGATATAATTTTAAGTCTTCAAGTTTTGTACCCCGTATTGCCTCCAAAACTTTTGGTGAAGGTGGGTAGGGATTTTCATTTGTGTTCAGTTTAATATATTTACGGTCTTTAGGTTGTTCCCCTGGTACATACGGTACTAATTTCTTAGTTAAATCACTCCAGTAGTTCATATACAAAACCTCCAAAATTAATAACGTTTCATTTCTATGGTAATTAATGGAAAATCGTAATTCTTTTTATTAATTCACTCATGAATATTATTGGTCTTTCTAAAATCTCCCGGAACGGAATATAGAAATTACTAACCACAAACCCATTATACCTGCGATACTGTAACCGAGGAAGCCCAATAATGGTATTCCATAGACAACCGGTGTCATATCGGTCTGTATTATCATGGAAGAGCCTATAATAATCGCAGAGATGATCAAACTGATCGATATCCTGTTGGAAACAATATCTATCTTATTGGTAATCTGTTCCAGGTTTATATGTTTAAATCTTATTGTGAATTCATCATTAATTATATCATTTAATAATCGATTAAACTTAGCTGGCAAATCCTTAGTTAAACTGCGGAAGTTCCACAATTTATCCGCCATTTTTCCCAGCAAATATGAAGGCTGAAGTTTGCTTGCAATAAGTTTTTTTAAAAAATCACGGGCTGTTTCAACCAGATTAAATGAAGGGTCGAGCAGAAATCCTACTCCTTCATTAACACCAATCGCCCGGAAAAGAAGAAAAAATTCCTCCGGCATCCTAACATGAAAGTTGTATAGAATCCTTTCAATATCATCAATAACCATCATAAAATCTATATCTGCTAGCTCTATACCATAATATCTATTCATCAAATCCTGAATCTCAAGTTTAAATTTACGTTCATCAATCTTCTGATCAAACTCGCCAATATCCAGCAAAAGATCAGTAATAATATTTATATCCTGATACAATAAAGCAATAAAGAGCATATTCATTTTACTTTTATCATTTTCTGTCAACTGACCCATTAATCCAAAGTCAATATAGGCCAGAGTATCTTTTCCTTTTACAAATATATTTCCTGGATGGGGATCAGCATGAAAAAATCCATCAATTAATACCTGTTTCATAAAGGCCTGAGCACCCATTACCGCCAGAGTAGGTCCGTCAATATTCAGTTCATCTACATCATCAATATCACTCAGTTTGATACCCTTTATCTCTTCCATTACAATTAGTCGTCTACTGGATAAATCCTCATATACATCTGGTACAACTATTTTTTCATCATCCTTAAAATTACTGGCAAATTTATTAATATTGGCTACTTCTCTTTTGAAATTAAGTTCTTTTTTTAGACTCTCCCTGAATTCATCAATCAAACTTGATGCCTTCAAGAATTCCGGGAAATATCCTCGCTCTTCAGCCCCTAGAATAAGGTTTTTTAATATTTCAAAGTCAGACTGTACCATTTTTTCTATACCGGGCCGTTGTATTTTAAGAATAACATCTGTTCCATCATTTAAGATAGCACGGTGTGTCTGAGCTATTGAAGCGGCAGCCTGTGGTTGTTTATCTATTTTCCGAAAATTCTTCAGATAGTCTTCACCCAGTTCATCAACTAATACCTCTTCTATCTCCTCAAATGTAACAGGATCAACCTCATCCTGCAACTTGCGCAGTTCCCTTACATAGGAAGGCGGCAGCAGATCAGCTCTGGTGCTGAGTAGTTGTCCCAGTTTAATATATGTAGGACCTAATTCCTGCAATACCTTTCTCAAACGCAGCTCCAGTCCTTTTTTATTTAATTGAGTTTCTTCTTTTTTAAAACGGGTTTTAATAGGAAGATATTTATTTAGCTCCAGCCTTTCAACTATTACTCCCAGTCCGTTTTTCAATAATACTTCTGCAATTTTTCGATATCTGAGCAAATGTCGGTATTGCTTTGAAATATTCATTTTAGTTCATGTCCTCCAGAAAACATATTTTATTCCTTGAACCAATTTTAACTATAAGATTAAACAATCTTTTCACTTTTTTCTCTATCTAAATATATATTTCATAAAATGTTCCCTTATCTATTATTATATACTATTAAAACCAATTTTGAAAGAAACTCAATCCAGGAAGTCCTTTTGAGGTATTAGTCAATAAAATATTAAGCCTCTTTATGTTGTAAAATATTTAAACCCCCCTGCTTGTATATCAGGGGGGTATTTCTTCAAACTATTAAAATTAAGAAGCCAATCTATTTTTCCACTTTTTCCAGGTTAGCAATAACGGACTGGCAACAAAAATAGAGGAATATGTTCCGGCAAACATACCGATAAACAATGCCAGCATGAATGTTTTAAGAGAAGCCCCACCGAAGAAATATATAGCCAGTATACCTATCAGTGTTGTCAATGAAGTGTTTATTGACCTTGGTAGTGTATCAATAACTGCCGTATTGGCCAGTTCAATAAATGGTACCCGCTGCATCAGTTTCATATTCTCCCTGATACGGTCAAAAATAACAATAGTATCATTTATAGAATAACCAATTATTGTCAGCAAAGCAGCCACAAAAGCTGTATTTATTTCTTTGCCCAATATTGCAAAGATACCGAGTGTTATTAATACATCATGCAATAACGCAAGAATAGCTACAATAGCAAAACGAAACTCAAATCGGATACTTATATAGATAATTATAGCTATAGAAGCCAGGACCAGAGCCCATAAAGATGCAATCCTCAATTCTTCACCAATAGTAGGTCCTACTATATCAGTTCTCAGATTATCTGCACTTGGATATTCAGCCTGTAGTGCTTCTTCAAGCTCAATAATCTGCTCAGGACTTAATTCCTTTGTCCTGATTAGTACACCGTGAATACCAGCTTCTTGAGATTGCTGTATTACAGCATCCTGAGTGTCTTCAAAGTTACTTAACACCTGACGTATTTCGTCATTTGAAACAGGATTATCAAACTTATACTCCATGATGGTACCACCCTGGAAATCGATCCCGAAGTTTAAGACATTACTTGAAAATGGTGCATCATTAAATCTCCTACTGGCACCATTGGAAATCATAAAGACCAGACCTACTACAATAATTATTAATGAAATGGTGTACCATATTTTCCTTTTTCCTATTATATCCATCTCTTACTGCCCCCTTTTCAGGCCGAAGGCCGCTGGATTGTTTAGTAATTTTGTATTTACAAATAGATCTATTATATTCCTTGTAACAAAAAAAGCTGTAAACATACTTACCACTATACCTATACCAAGTGTAACAGCAAAACCCTTCACTGTACCACTTGTAAAATAGGCAAGTATAACTGCAGTTATTATTGTAGTTATATTCGCATCCAGGATCGTTGTATAAGCCCTGGAAAATCCAGCATCAATTGCAGCTTTCAAAGTCTTGCCACTTCTCATTTCATCCTTAATCCTTTCAAAGATAATGATATTGGCATCAACCGCCATACCTATCGTAAGAATCAATCCAGCAATACCTGGTAGTGTTAAAACAGCACCAAGTCCAGCCAGAGCACCAAGTAAGATTAGACCATAGATAGCAAGTACAACTGCAGCCAATAGCCCGGGAAAACGATAATAAAAAATCATATATATACCAACTATTAGCAGAGCAATTAAACCTGCCACTAAACTCTTCTGAAGGGAAATCTCTCCAAGGGTTGGACCAACAGTTGTAGCCTGTATTGTTTCTACAGGAACTGGCAGGGCCCCCTCTTTAATCAGAACAGCATGATTCTGGGCATCTGGTATTGAGGAATAACCACTTATAGTACCTTCCCCCTTAATAACAGCTTCAACAGTTGGATTTGTTAAACGTTCTTCATCCAGGTAAATCCCTATCTTCCTACCTATATACTGGCGTGTTATCGCTTCAAACTTTTCAGCACCCTCTGAATTTAATTTGAAAGCAACAACGGCTCGTCCAAAACGATCTCTGGTAGCAGTAGCATCGGTAACAGCCTCGCCGGTCATCAACACATCTCCATTTTCATTTCGGAAGGTTAATTGTGCTGTTCTGCCTAATAATTCCATGGCTTCATTTGGATTCTCTACAGCAGGAAGTTCAACTATAATTCGATCTCCTCCCTGACGCTGTATGCTTACGTCACTTAGACCCCCACTATTAACACGCCTTTCAATAGTTCCCTGAATCAAATTCATCATATCATCAGTTAAATTAACCCCTTCTTCTGGTTGTGCCTGCAGTACTATATGTGATCCTCCCTCCAGATCAAGTCCCAGTTCGATCTTATTAAAGATTAAAAGTAACAAAGATGAGAGAATAATTGCTGCTATAATAAGCAATTTCACGGTTCTTTTCTGTTTATATCTCATAATTTACTACCCCCTGTCTTCCTTCTAGTATCTTTTTTATTTTTCTATCAATTATGTCTAATTATTCGCATTTTATTTAATGGCCAGTAAACCCAGAAAGCTTTCCCTGAAATAGAATTAAAATTAACATAACCAACATATGAGGGAATTCGACTATCAGCGCTATGATTCCTATTATCTCCCATGACGAATACCTTATCATCTGGCACTTCATAAGGACCGTAATTTCCCATCATTGTTTCATTAATAAAATCCTCATTCAGAGGCTTACCATCTACATAAGTAACTCCATCTCTAATATAGATAGTCTCACCTGGTAATCCAATAACCCTTTTGATATATTTATTAGTTGGTGCACCCCGTGGTGTAAAGACAATAATATCCAACCTCTCTGGGGGATGAAAACGAAAAATGAATTTATTAACAAATAATCTTTCTCCATCATGGAGTGTGGGTTCCATAGATTGACCATCAACAACAAAAGACTGGGCTATAAATGTAATGATAAAAAAAGCCAGAATACCGGCGATTATTAATGATTGAAAAAACTCCTTAATATCACCTTTATCAACCATAACAAACCTCCTGGCTAAAGTTATTCTTCAGAAGTTTCTTTCTCATCTTTTGGCTTTTCTTTTTCTGTTACTTCAGGCTTATTTTCTACTCTACCTATACTACTTCTTACCATATCAATATCTACATTTGAAGATACACGCAAACGAACATTGTCATCTTTAATCTTGATTACTTTCCCCTTAATTCCACCAATAGTTACTACATCATCACCGGCCTGTAAATTATTCAACATTTCTTTATGCTCTTTCTGTTGTTTCTGTTGAGGTCTGATCAAAAAAAACCAGAACACCCCAAATATTACTACAAAAGGTACTATTGACACTAAAATATCCATATAAATAATCCTCCCTGTTAATTGATTTAAATTTTTTCCTATACTCCACTTTAATTTATTCAACAGTAATATAAAAATTCCTGCTAAAATTTTAATTATTGTTTATAATTGTGATAAAAATCCTGTCTAAAGCTGAGGAACTTATCATCTTCTATAGACTGACGTATTTTTTTCATCAAATCAAGCAGGAAATAGAGATTATGATAAGTAGTTAATCTGGCACCAAGAATCTCATTCCTTTTGATTAAATGCCTTATATACCCACGTGTATAATTTTGACATACATAACAGTCACAATGATGATCAATGGGTGTAAAATCCCTTTCATATGAAGCATTTCTGACAGTAATTCTACCCTCAGATGTAAAGACAGCACCATGTCGGGCAATCCTGGTAGGCATAACACAGTCAAACATGTCTATACCCCTCATCACACCCTCAATCAGATCCTCAGGGGTTCCTACACCCATCAGATAACGAGGTTTATCTTCAGGCATATGTGGTACAGTAAACTCAAGAACCTGATACATCTGTTCATTCTTCTCACCAACACTCAATCCCCCAAGTGCATATCCAGGAAAACCAATATCTACCATGGCCTCAACACTGGCCTTCCGTAAATCTTCATAAACCCCGCCCTGGATAATACCAAAAAGAGCCTGCTTTTCATTAGTCATAGCTTTTTTGCTTCTTTCTGCCCATCGTATCGTCATCTCCAGTGAGCGGGCAACATAATCATATTCTGCGGGATATGGTGGACACTCATCAAAAGCCATCACGATATCGGATCCCAGATCCATCTGAATCTCCATTGATATTTCCGGTGAAATAAAGTGTTTTGATCCATCTATATGTGACTGGAAATGGACACCTTCTTCAGTAATTTCATTTAAGTCAGATAAGCTAAAAACCTGAAACCCACCACTATCAGTTAAGATAGGACCATCCCAGTGCATGAACTGATGGAGTCCTCCGGCTTCAGCAATCAACTTTGACCCCGGTCTAAGATAAAGGTGGTATGTATTTGACAGTAAAATCTGTGAACCAATCTCCTTCAATTCTTCTGGACTCATAGTTTTAACTGTAGCCTGAGTCCCCACTGGCATAAAGATAGGTGTCTCTATCTCCCCGTGAGGTGTAGTAATCTTACCTGTTCGGGCAGCAGTATTTTTTTCTCTGTGTAAAAGTTCATAACTTATTGCCAAGTCCCGTCATTCCTTTCCAGAGCAAACTCAGTACCTTTAAATAAATATTAAATATTTATCTTCATGACTATCTGTTTTGTGCATAAGTAATGTAAAATCAGATATTTTCAAACCTTACAATATAAACATAGCATCTCCCAGACTAAAAAATCTATATCTCTCCTGTACTGCTATCCTGTAGGCATTCATAATTTTCTCTTTACCAGCAAATGCGCTTATCAGCATCATCAGGGTTGACTTCGGGAGATGAAAATTTGTTATTAATGAATCTATTGCCTTGAATTCATAACCTGGATATATAAAGATATCTGTCCATCCTTTAGCAGACTCAATTTTTCCTTTATCAGAAGCAATTGATTCCAGTGTCCTTGTAGCTGTAGTACCAACTGCTACAACTCTTTTCCCGTTTGCCCTTGTTTGATTAATAAGATCAGCAGTTTCCTTATCTAATTCATAATACTCAGAATGCATCTTATGTTTTTCTATCTCATCAACTTTTACCGGACGAAAAGTACCCAATCCTACATGTAAGGTCAAAAATGCTTTTTTAATTCCTTTTTGGTCCAGTCTCTGAAATAATTCTTCAGTAAAATGAAGTCCAGCAGTAGGTGCAGCGACAGAACCCCTTTTCTCGGCATATACAGTTTGATATCGTCCTGGCTCTTCCAGTTCTTCTGTTATATATGGAGGCAGAGGCATCTCACCCAGCTCATCCAGAAGTTCATCAAAATCACCAGAATACTCAAATTTCATAATTCGTCCACCGAAATCAGTATATTCCAGGGTCTCTCCATTCAGTTTCCCATCTGCAAAAGATACCCTGGTACCCGGCTTTACTCTTTTACCGGGGCGAACCAGAACCTCCCATATATCATCTTTTTTTTCGTTTAAGAGAAGGACTTCAACATCTGTGCCAGTCGGTGCTTTCTGCCCATATAATCTTGCCGGAATAACCTTACTATTATTCATAACCAACAAGTCACCTTCTTCAAGCAAATCAACTATATCCTTAAACCTCCTGTGCTCTACACCTCCACTATCTTTATGTAGAACCATTAGACGAGATTCGTCCCTTTTATCAACTGGTTGTTGAGCTATCAACTCCTCCGGCAAATAATAGTCAAATTCATCTACTTTCATAAATAGACCCCCAATATTTCTCCATCTAGTTTCTTCAATATTATTTACAAGTTAGGTAAAAGTTATAAATGATCCAAAAATAAAAAGCTTATACTAATAAACAGTAATGGCAAAATTAATCAAAAAGGGTCCCTTCCTGGCTTTTATATGCAATACCCAGATGCTTATATGCTGACATTGTAGCAACACGACCTCTTGGAGTCCTATCCAAAAAACCTATCTGTAAAAGATATGGCTCATAGACATCTTCTATAGTTTCACACTCTTCACTAATAGAAGCTGCCAGTGTATTTAGACCTACGGGACCTCCATTGAACTTCGTTATTATGGTCTTTAGCAATTTATAGTCCAGACTATCAAGACCCAGTCCATCTATCTCCATCAGAGCCAGGGCCTGGTCAACAATTCCTGCAGTGACTTCTCCATCTGCTTTCACTTCAGCATAATCCCTGACACGCTTCAGGAGCCTGTTACTTATCCTTGGAGTCCCTCTAGACCTCCTTGCAATCTCTATAGCACCATTTTCAGCAATCTCGATACCCAGTACTCTTGCCGACCTACTTATAATCTCCCCAAGTTCGTTATTGTTATAAAATTCCAATCTATTGATGACTCCAAACCTATCGCGCAGTGGAGAACTCAACAGTCCTGCCCTTGTTGTGGCACCTACCAGTGTAAATGGAGCAAGATCCAACCTTACTGAACGAGCACTTGGACCTTTTCCAATAACAATATCCAGAGAAAAATCTTCCATAGCCGGATATAGTACCTCTTCAACAACTTTATTCAGACGGTGAATTTCATCGATAAAAAGAACATCATTGTCCTGTAGATTTGTCAAAATAGCTGCCAGGTCTCCAGGCCTTTCAATAGCCGGTCCAGATGTTGTATGGATATTTACATTTAATTCATTGGCAATGATATTGGCCAGGGTGGTCTTCCCCAGTCCAGGAGGCCCATATAAAAGTACATGATCCAGGGCTTCACCACGACCCCTCGCAGCCTCAATGAATATCTCAAGCTTTTGCTTTACTTTTTTCTGGCCAATATAATACTTAAGACGCTGTGGGCGCAATGATTTATCAAGTACAACATCCTCTTGATTTTTACTGCCGGATATAATCCTCTTTTCTTCCATTACTAACGCTCCTTACCAAGACAAGACAGTACTTTTTTTATCTTTTCTTCAATACCAGCATCACTATCCAGATTTAATTCTGCTAAAGCATTATCTATTTCTGTTGCTGAATATCCAAGACCTATCAGGGCATCGTAAAGTTCTTCATCATATGTCGACCCCTTAATATCCATCTTGAGATTTACGGCCAGATCTTCAATTTTACTTTTTAATTCAAGGATTAAACGTTGAGCTGTTTTAGGACCTATGCCTGAAATTTGTTTCAATACTGCTACATTTTCTGTAAGAATTGCATTGATAAACTTATCATAGGGTAAAGAAGACAGAATATTACTGGCTGCTTTTGGACCTATACCAGAAACACCCAGTAAGGTAATAAAAAGCTTACGCTCTTCGAGAGTTTTAAAACCATATAAGGCAAGAGTATCTTCTCTGACATATGTATATATATATAATTCTATTTCTTTATTATGATATGTCAGGCGGACATCTGTTACCTCAACCTGATAACCAACCCCGTTTACATTGATTATAATTTCATTTTCATTACTCCATAATATATGTCCTTTTAAGTATCCAATCACTGAAAATACCCCCAATCGAAACCTGAAAACTATGGATTCACAATACTTCTTTTCAGCCCCAGACTATTTCCATGACAGAGAGCAACCGCCAGAGCGTCAGCAGCATCATCCGGCTTTGGAATTTCCTTAAGATTTAACAGGGCTTTTACCATCTGTTGTACCTGGTTTTTCCCCGCACGACCATACCCAACAACAGCCTGTTTGACCTGCAAAGGAGTATATTCAGCTACTTTAAGGCCAGATTGGGCGCCAGAAAGCAATATTATGCCTCTTGCCTGTCCTACTTTTATTGCAGTCTTAACATTTTTGTTGAAGAAAAGCTCTTCAACAGCCATCTCGTCAGGTTTATAATCATTTATAATTTCAATCAATTCATTGTAAATAGACTGCAATCTTTTACTATTTAACTGATCAGCAGGTGTACGAATAACCCCATAATTACAGACATTATATTTATTCCCTTTCTTTTCTATAAGGGAATAACCAACAATAGCCAGTCCGGGGTCAATACCTAATATTAGCAAATTATCACCCCATAACTTATATCTGTCTTTAAAATATTTATTATCTTTCCATAAGTTTTTCAAAAAATTAATGTTCACGGGTAATCCAGATCAGTTGAGACGGACTAGTCCCTGTTTATACTGCTAATCAAACCATCAAGAATCGCTAATAATTCTTCGTTCGATTCCACTTTTATACCCTCTCTCAGATTGTTCTGTTCTTCTACTGGAAGTTCACTAACTGGAATATCGGTCTGTTTTTTCAGGTTTTTCTGGCCACTTCTTCCATAAAATATTGCAACCTGATTATCTTTAATTCCCAGATGCATTTTACTTCTGTCTTCCGGAGAAATATCATCAAATGAACGATAGACTATCATCAACTTGCCGGATGTATATTCTTTTATCTCCCAATTTTCACTAATATTTTTTAGTTCATTTATTGTTAGACCAATAAAATTTTCCGGCATAGAAATAACCTGTTGTACCATGCTATTACTCTTTTTATAATATGTCTGTACAATTAATGGTGTATCTGCAGATATATAATTAGCACTGGCCAGGTTAATTTTCCCAAAATAAAAGTTTTCTCTAACAGATATTTCTTCCTGTAGCTTACTGGCCTTTTCGTTAAGTGCTTCCAGGGAACTGGATATATCATCAGGAAGGATAGATAGATTAATTAGCGGTTTATTATCTTGACGGCTACCTCTTTCCAGATTCAAAGGATCAACTTCATTCCAGAGTAAAATAATAGTCAATAGAGAAATCATTATAATCGCGGCTCTCTTATATAGTTTAGACATATAATCCATCTCCTGTATACTTTTATTAGTTATTGTTTCCACAATAACTAATAAATATACGGGGACACTGAAGACAGTGTCCCGGGATTATTCATCATCACTAATTTCAGCCATTACCTCTTCGGGTATATCAAAATTTGAATAAACCTCCTGAACATCATCATGATCTTCAAGTACATTCATTAATTTCAGTGTTTTCCGGGCAGTACTTAAATCAAGCTTAATTGTGTTTTCTGGTATCATAGCAATATCAGCTAATTCAAACTCAAATCCCTCTTCCTCAAGATTCTTCCTGACATCTTCAAAATTAGTAGGATTAGAATATATATTTACCAGATTATCTTCCACAACAACATCCTCTGCGCCAGCTTCCAGTGCCATCATCAATAACTCATCTTCTTCATAGTCTGACTTTTCAAGATCAACTACTATCTGTCCCTTTCTATCAAACATCCAGGCAACACAACCAGATTCACCAAGATTGCCACCGTGTTTTGAAAGCAGGTGTCTGATTTCAGCAGCTGTTCTGTTTCGATTATCACTCATCAATTCGAGATATATAGCAACTCCTCCAGGGCCATATCCTTCATATATAATTCTCTCATATGATACCCCATCCAGATCTCCCGTACCCCTTTTAATTGCTCTATCTATATTATCATTGGGCATATTATTATCTTTTGCCTTCTGAATAGCCAGGCGTAAATCTGCATTCATATCAGGGTCTCCACCACCCTCACGAGCGGCAACAGCTATCATTTTGCTTAACTTGGAGAATAGCTTTCCTCTCCTGGCATCTTCCTTACCTTTTTTATGTTTTATATTAGCCCACTTAGAATGTCCGGCCATTAATCTCCCTCCTTTTCCAATTATTCGTTTCTAATTTTAACACAATTCATGAGACATTTCAATAATATAAAATGTCAAGGAATCAGCGCAATAACAAAAGCTTTCCTTGACATTATTATTATAATTCCAGTATTGAGAACCCCAGCTGTTCAAGTTATTATAATAGATTTATTGAATTTTCCTGAGTCTTTTTATTACTTCCTGCAAATTATCTTTTCCTTCTTCTTCCCATAAACTCAAGAAATTGTCTATATCATTAATACTTTTTTCTATATACTTCATGTCATCTTCACCCAGTAATGGGTCTTCAGGGTCAATTGCTTTAATCATATTAATAGCTTTTTTTAATGGATACTGTACTTTATAGTAAATCTGATCAGTCATTATAAACACCTACCTCTTCTTCATCTAGTAATTCTGTAGCTATCTTTTCACGAATTCTTTCCAATTTAGGGATAGCTTCACTTTCCAGAAAGCGAATATATCCTTCCAGGGTAATAATTCTGTTATCAAGTACCCTTTCGCTCATTTCAATACCATCAACATTAAATTCATCAACTTTTTGTAAAGTAGAGATTAAACGTTCTACAGCATCTAAAACATTAACTTTTCTCATATAAACACCTCGTTTTAATTGTTATTAATATTATAATGTCTTTTTCCAAAAAAAATTCAAAATTTGTAAAAAAACTATATAGCAACCTCAACCCTATTTTTTCCATTATCTTTTGCTAAATATAATAATTGATCAACGCGGTCAATAAAATACTCTTTGGTCCACTCCTTTCTATATTCTGTTACACCAATACTGACTGTAACAGATAGGGGTTTATATTCATCAAGAATAATTTCATTGTTTGCTATTTTTTTATTAAGTCTTTTTGCCAATTCATAGGCCTCTTTTTCCGAGGTTTCCGGTAAAAGTATCGCAAATTCCTCTCCGCCATATCTTGCAACAAGGTCTCCCTCCCTTGTATATTTTAACAGGAGGCCGGAAAGCTCTTTGAGTACCTTATCACCAATCAGGTGTCCATAATAATCATTAACTTTTTTAAAATCATCAATATCCATAAAAATAAGTGATATAGGCATCAGGGCATTTTCTTTAAGTAATAAATCCAATCTGTTCTGAAAAAAAGCATGATTGTATAAAGAAGTTAATCCATCTTTATTGGCCATCTCTGCCTGTTTGCGGTAGAGATTTGCATTCTGTAAAGCAATACTGAACTGATTGGCGAAAGATTCAAGAAAGTGATTTTCTATATTGTTCAAATGCATCAAGGTAGTATCAAAAATATTAATTGATCCAAATAGCTCTTGGCCCCTTGTAATCGGCAGGATTACATACTGAATTTTATCGCCCTGTACAAGATCTTGAGAAGGTAACAATTCTATTATTTCATCATCCACATTCGATATCCCGGAAACAGGAATTCGGTTTTTAGCAAGATAACCATAAATGCCCCGGTTTAAATCCACCTCTATTTCACGACTGGACTCAACCGTATTTACAAGTGATCTCTGTTTTCGCGTATATATATTATTGAAAAGTTTATCAGTAAAAACAGTGATAGAACATGTCCGCAATCCAATCAGTCCTACAATAGCATCGAGTGAAATATCAAGTAATTTCTCAAAATCCAGAGTTGAATTAACAAAGTCACTGACATTTTGAAGTGTCAATAGCTCGGCTAATCTCTGCTCCATCTTATCATAATAATATTTATTCTTTAGTAGAAGAGATATATATTTAGCAATAAACCAGAATATATTTTCACTCTCGTCTTTTAAACCTATTGGTTTACTCAGGTAAAAGTACAACAGACCCAGGAAATCACTACCCTCATGTAGTGGGAGTATTAAAATACTATCAAATTTTTTGCCTTTTTCAACTTCTGGCAAAAAACCGAAGTCTTTGGTAAATTTCTTGATTATAGGCCTTTTTTCTGTCTGTATTTCAGCAAGAAGTTCTTGATCAAGTTCCAATTTTTCTCTATCAACTTTTTCAGGTTCCGGTATCATCAAGAATTCGCTTTTTTTATCTTTACATAGAAAGATACCTGAATAATCTACTGCGAAGTATTTAAGAAAAAAACTATGTATTTCTTCCAATAAAATATAGGGTGAAGCAGAGTGCAGGGACAAGAAAAAATCAAGATACTCTTTTTCAAATAGTTTCCCGGGCATATCATTTTCCTCCAGTTCAGCATAAAGTAAAACCCCTGTAAAGCAAATATAAAAAATTATGTTGACTATATATTGTCAATTTTTTTTCATTAATTATTATAGACCCTATATTATAATAACATATGTAAGACATAAATGGAAATATTTCGTCCAACTTTTTATGGTTTTTTGTAATATAATGTTGATATTTACCCGAAGGAAAACACATAAAAGGTTAAAGACTATTAACCACAGTTAACCTACACAATGTTGTGCAGGTGAAATAAACATGCTTTGACAAGAAAATAAAAATTACTATTAATAAAAACTGTATAAGTTGACCTATAAGCCGAGTTCTGTCGTGGATGATCATCTATCTATGATATCAGTTACCTGAATATCTTTAGCGTCCTTACCCGGAGAAAAAGCGGGCAACTTCTTCTTTCTCCCTATTTAGACTTACTCCAGATGGGGTTTACCTAGCAGTTCAGTCACCTGAACCCTGGTGAGCTCTTACCTCACCTTTTCACCCTTACCTGATTAAAAAACAGGCGGTATATTTCTGTGGCACTTTCCTGGGAGTCACCTCCACTGGATGTTATCCAGCACCCTGCCCTATGGAGCCCGGACTTTCCTCAACTATAAAAATAGCTGCGATCATCTAGTCAACTTATACATTTGTTTATATCAGTATATTGATAGTATAACATAGTTAAAAATTCTATGTCAAGTGTCCAAATATTTAACTTCTTATTGCACCAAGTAAATCCCTGTATGTCTCAGGGTCCATTCCTATTTCCATTCTCGGAATTACCAGATCACTTCCGCTGATTTCTGCACATTTCTTACAGATTTTTGTTTCCGGGAGAACCTCAAGTCTTTCAGGATTTATTGGTTTACCACAATTATTACAGGTGTGGCAAAAGTATATCATACACATCCCTCCCTCAAAACAATCTATCTGAGATTTATTGGCAATATACTGTTTCGTAAATAATTTTAATCATATCAGGGTTTATTCTATAATTTATAGATGCTCATTGATAGCTAATCTAAATATTTCCAGGGATCTGTTATAATATCAGATTCAATAATATCTATATCATCAAATTCTTTCGTAAAATATTCATACAATAACTTTTTTACGATATTCTCTGTATGAAAATGTCCTGCATCTATTAGAGCAATACCATGTTGTTCTGCCAGCTGTGCTTCATGATACTTTATATCAGAGGTAATATACACATCTGCCCCTTTAGCAGATGATAGAGGGATTAATTCCGCACCGCTTCCACTACATAGAGCCACTCTCTTAATTGGTATATTATCCTGGCCTATATATTTAATCTGCTGAATACTTAAGCGCTCTTTTATTAATTCAAGATAATCCATTAATTTTATCTCTTTTTTTAGTTTTCCCAGTCTACCCAATCCATACTCACTAACAGGGTTATATAAAGGATACAAATCATATGCTACCTCTTCATAGGGATGTAAATTGTGCATTATTTCTAATACATACTTAAGATCTTTTTTATCAACTATAGTTTCCATTCTATATTCATCAACCCGACTTACTTGATCCTCCTGGCCTATATATGGATTGCTCCCTTTCAGCGGCTTAAAAGAACCCTGCCCTTTTAATGAAAAGGACGTATGACTGTAATTACCTATATGGCCAGCTCCAGCTTCCAGAATACCGGATTTTACCTTTTCAAAATGATCAACAGGTATAAATACAACCAGCTTAAATAAATCCTGCTCTTGAGTTACATCCAGTATATCAATCACATCAACTTCAAGAATACTGGCAAGATAATCATTTAGACCATTTTGAGCCAGATCTAGATTAGTATGCATGATATAAATATTTAGATTATTTTGTATAGCCTTGTATAAGAGCTGACCCTGATAACTATCCTCTGTTATTATTTTAACTCCTTTAAAAATTAATGGATGATGTGCCATGATTAACTGACAATCTTTTTTAATTGCTTCATCAATCACCTCATTGTTTATATCAAGACTAATAAGGACTCTAGTTATTTCAGATGTTTTATTCCCTACCTGAAGTCCTACATTATCCCACTCACAGGCAAGATCCTCCGGGGCCAGTCGTTCAGCGGCACTGATGATTTCACATAATTTTACCATAGTATTTCTCTCCTTTATTATATTACACAGATTTAAATTGTGTTACTTTTTTGTAAATACATTCTCTTTTTATTCGATGAACAAATTAGAGCCATTAATATTAAAAACCCTGTCCAGAAGAACAAGGTTTATTTAGAGAGTATTATTGTTAATATTGAGTTATTTGGTGGGCCCACCAGGATTCGAACCTGGGACCAACCGGTTATGAGCCGGTTGCTCTGACCAACTGAGCTATGGGCCCTCTTCATTACTGCAACAATTATTATATGACAAGAACTATTACTGGTCAATATTCTGACAGAGTATATATTACCAATTAATTAAACATAACACAGGCTTGCTCCCTGTTTCTAGTTAGATCTCATATATATAATTTTATCATTTAGCTTTTTTATGTTATCAATCCAGATAATCTTTAAGCTTTTTACTCCGGCTTGGATGTCTTAGCTTACGTAGTGCCTTTGCTTCTATCTGTCTAATACGCTCACGAGTAACCCCAAATTCTTTACCGACCTCTTCCAGAGTACGGGGTCTTCCGTCTTCAATACCAAAGCGAAGCTCAAGGACCCTTTTCTCACGATCAGTCAGGGTATCCAGCACATCATCCAGTTGTTCCTTCAACAAAATAAATGATGCAGCCGAAGCTGGTGCTGGTGCATCTTCATCTTCTATGAAATCACCCAGATGACTATCTTCCTCTTCTCCAATAGGTGTTTCAAGAGAAACAGGTTCCTGGGCAATCTTCATAATCTCTCTTACTTTTTCAGCAGACATCCCCATTTCTTCACCAATCTCTTCAGGTGTGGGCTCTCTACCAATTTCCTGTAGTAATTGTCTTGAAACCCTTATCAATTTATTAATAGTTTCTACCATATGAACAGGAATACGAATTGTTCTGGCCTGGTCTGCTATTGAACGGGTTATAGCCTGTCGTATCCACCATGTAGCATAGGTACTAAACTTATACCCCTTTGTATAATCAAATTTCTCTACTGCCTTTATTAAACCCATATTTCCTTCCTGAATCAGATCGAGAAATAGCATTCCTCTACCTACATACTTTTTCGCAATACTGACCACCAGACGTAGATTTGCTTCTATCAGCTTTCTCTTGGCAGCCTCCTCGCCTTTCTCCATGCGCTGTGCAAGATCAACCTCTTCCTCGGCAGTCAATAATGGCACTTTTCCAATTTCTTTTAAATACATTCGTACTGGATCATCTATGCCAACACCATCAGGAATACTGATATCTAGAGTATCTTCATCACCATCATCATCAGAACTATCTTCCTTCTCATCTTTGATATCTATATTCATCTCATTAAATAATTCATAAATCTTTTCTATATCATCAGAATCAAGTTCAATTTCTTCAAGTGAATCCATTATCTCTTCATATGTTAAGCTGCCTTCATCTTTTCCTTTTTTAATTAAGCTTTTCACTTCATCTATTTTTGCTGGATCTTTTTGCTTATATTCAGCCATGTCGTTCCCTCCTTTCGAAAAACAGCAATCTTAAAACATCGATTATAATACCGTTACTCATTATTCATGAATTATGATTTATGCAGATAAAGTAACAAAATACCTAAATAATCTATTAACCTCATCTATATTTAAGTCCTGATTCCTCTGTAGTTTTCTAAAAATATCCCCTTTTAACTTAACAATAAATTTATTAATAATTTCATCTGGTTTATCTATCTCTCTATCATCAGAAACACCAAGAGATAAAATCATCTTTTCGGTTTTTTCTTGCTCTGCTTTCTCTAACAATTCATTTATATCACTATCAGGATTATCATTTATAAATTTAACCAGTCCTCTGTAAACCTCTGTAAAGAAAACCGGATTCAAATACCTGATTACAATATTCCTTATTTCTGGACAATCTAAATACAATTTGAGAAGACGTCTTTCTACATTATTTATATTCCCATTATGTTTTGTCTCAGTATCTTTTTTAGTATATCTGTATCCAGAATTTTTATCCTTTTTTTTATTGCTTCTTGATTTAAGATAATTTATTATGCCATTTTTCAATGTTTCTATATCTATATCATACTCCTCTGCGGTATTCTGCAGGTGAAGGTCCCTCTTTACATCATCCTCAATATCTCCAATAATTTTAATCAATCTTCTGGTGAAATTTATTTTCTCATCTATCCTGCTATAATCATATTCTTTAGCAATTTGTTTTATTTTAAACTCGATAAGATTAACTGCATCCTTTTCTAATGCTTTAAAACCAGTTTTACCTTCTTTTTTTATAAATTCGTCAGGGTCCAGCTTATCGGGTAATTGAATGACTCTTACATTGAGCCCCTCCTTATCAAGGACATCCAGTCCTCTGAGTGTAGCCCTTGCACCAGCCGCATCTGCATCATATGATATATATATATTTGTTGCATAGCGTTTTAATAACCTGGCCTGTTCACTGGTAAAAGCAGTTCCAAGAGATGCAATAGCATTGCCAAGACCATTAATTTGCGCTGTTAATACATCAGTATATCCTTCCATTATTACTGCACTATCGGTTTTTCTAATTTCATCTCTTGCCCAGTTAAGTCCATAAAGATTTTCACCTTTTTGATAAACAGGTGTCTCAGGTGAGTTCAGGTATTTTGGAGCAGATTCATTATCATCCAGTATTCTACCCCCAAAAGCAATCACTTCTCCTCTGATGTTAAATATAGGAAAGATAACCCTGTCTCGAAATCTATCATAACAGTCATTATTCTTTCCCCTACTAACTACTCCTGCCTTCAGTAATTCTTCATCACTGTAACCCCTCTTCTGCAGGAAGTTGAACAGCGCCTGCCATCTATCAGGAGCATAACCAAGCCTGTATTTGCTGATATCGCCATCAGAAAAGCCCCTTTCCCTCAAATAGTCTACTGCTTCTTTTCCCACTTCCTCTCTGGTTAGCAAGTATTGATAAAACCTGGCAGTCAGCCTGTTTACTTCAAAAACCCTTTCCCTTTCTTCCCTCCTACGCTTTTGATAAGGGGTATCATCGGAAGGCATTACCAGACCTGCCCGGTCAGCCAGAACCTTTAGAGTTTCTCTAAAGGTAGTATTCTCCAGGTCCATCAGAAAATTCAAGACATCTCCCCCGGTACTACAACCAAAACAATAATAGAGTTGTTTATCTGGATCAACAAAAAATGAAGGGGTTTTTTCCTGATGAAAAGGACATAATCCTTTATAACTATTACCTGCTTTTTTCAGTGGAACGTAATCAGAAATAACATCAACTATATCTATTGAACGTTTTAGCTTTTCGACAAAATTCTCATTATTTCCCGACAATTTTTATTCACCCTGTAATAGGAATTCGGCATATCTTTAAAAATTCCTGCATATTTTTAATCATTTTTGCAAAGCAAAACGAAATTAACATATTTTTCAAATTTTATCATATTTTTATATTGCTAATTATTGATTCCTGTTAAAGACTAATTCATGATAAATCGAAAAAATCCTGCAATTATCAGTTAATTATTTTTATCTATTTAAGCCTTCCATCCAGGGGGAAGGCAAATTAATTTCTTTCCATCTATTGATTGCATAGCGGTCAGTCATACCTGCAATATAATCAACCACTTTCTGTTCATCATAAATTACCTGGTTATTAATGTGTAAGTTTATGTCATCTGGATGCTTCATATAGTATTTATAGAGCTTTTTGACAAGCAATATAGCTTTATCTTCTTCCTCTTTTGCAACTGAACCGATATATACATAATCAAACAAAAATTTTCGTAGTTTAAAAGTAGCTTCTTTTATTTTTTTACTTCTTTTAATTTTTTCCTGATTCCAACTAGACTCAATCATATCCCTGATCATAGTATCAATCCGTTCAGAATTTGTCTGACCAAGAACCTCCACTATATCCCCCGGTATATCATCTTCTTTTATTATACCTGCTCGTAAAGCATCATCAATATCATGATTAATATATGCCAGACGGTCTGCAATCTTAACTACCTGACCTTCCAGTGTGCATGGCTCCATTATCCCGGTGTGATTCAAAATCCCATCTCTTACTTCATAGCTCAGGTTTAAATCTTCAATTACATCTACGACCCGTAAACTATGTTCATTATGAGAAAAATATAAATTACTTACCTCTTTTAATGCCGTTTCCCCCGCATGGCCAAAAGGTGTATGGCCCAGATCGTGTCCCAGAGCAATGGCTTCTGTCAGATCTTCATTGAGACCCAATGATCTGGCTATTGTTCTGGCAATTTGGGAGACCTCCAGGGTATGAGTCAAACGAGTACGATAGTGATCACCTTCAGGTACTATAAACACCTGTGTCTTATGTTTTAGCCTGCGAAAAGCCTTGGAATGTATTATCCTATCCCTATCATGTTGAAAAATAGTTCTGAAATCACCCTTCTCTTCCCTTCTCCTGCCTCTACTATCTTTGCTTAAACAGGCATACTTTGATAAGTATTTTTCCTCCCATTCCTCAAAATCATTCTTTGTGAACATTCTGCCCCCCCATTGACTCTCACTCAACAAAGAGAAAAATTATAACCCCTGATGGAATTATAATTTTTCATCACTGTTTCATTCAGGATTTTCTATTCCGGTATTAGGCTCAATATCCTCATCATTATCATCGCTTACACCATCATTTTTCTTCTTGTCGATTTCCAGGGTGTAATCTTTATACATAGCTGTAGCACCAGCCAATAAGGTAAGATAAGGAAACAATACCAGACTCACTACTCCAGCAGTTACTGGTATTTCTACCAGTGTTTTTTCATCATTCTTCACTAATATCTTATTGACATTACCTTCTTTAATAATATCTTTGATCTTATTTACTAACTCCTGCCCTTTTACATGAAATACTTCGGTATTAATTCCTGCCCCTGCTTTACCTTCTTTCTCAAGTTTGATCAAAGCAGCAACAACATCTCCATCACATTCCTGTAGAGCCTGATGAGCAGATTCATAACTAACGCCCAGTCTCTCACGGATCATATCAATTTTTTCTAAGTTTCCCATTAAACCACCTCATTATAAGTTTATCCTAAATTTTTTATCATATTCAAAAAATCAAAAGATTTTAATTTTAAATCCAGATGGTAGATCATGAATTTATTAATTAAATCATCTAACTGACGAAATGCTTTATTTGAGATCTTAAGATTAGTTGCAGGTTTTAAGCCTGTTTCAAATAAATCATTTAATACCTGTATTGATTCACCATAGAGTATGTATTTATTGATATTGCTATCTGACCGATTACTATATTCATTACTTTGTTCAGTATTTTGCTTTCTCTCTACACAATTATTAGTAGAGATATTCTCTATCCTATCCCGATAACAATCGGTACAGAGTAATCCACCATGTTCAATATCAAATATATTCTTCCTGTAATATATTAATTCCTTTTTGCAGGAAATACAGCTATCTAACTCTGGTTTAAAACCCAATATACCTAATAATCTAACCTTAAATGATAACTCAATATAATTATATTCCTTTTCATTTAAAAGCTGGTGTAAGCTAGATAACAACAGAGAAAAAAGGTCCTGGTTTGGGTCATTCTCCAGTCCCACTTTCTCAATTAACTCTGCCATGAAAGAAGCATAAGCCATTTTGCTGAGATCTTCCCTTAATTTAGCAAAGGTAAAAACATTCTTCACCTGATTAATTCTATCAAGTGAATCTGTCTGATAGAAGGTCATATAGTTATAGTTAAAAGGAAGAACAATACCTGAAAGTGAGCTTCTACTTTTTCTCACACCCTTTGCAACAGCCCTTACCTTACCATAGTCCTTTGTATAAAAAGTAATTATTTTATCAGCTTCTCCAAGGTCAAACTGTTTTAATACAATAGCTTCAGTCTTTATAATACTCATTTTTAATAGTCTTCTTCAGATATACCCTCACCAGTTACAATCGCCACTCCTGAACTTGCTCCGATCCGATTTGCACCAGCATCAAGCATATCAAGTGCCTGGTTATAATTCTTTATTCCACCAGATGCCTTAACACCAATTTCCCGGCCAACAGTTTTCCTCATTAGACTTACATCCTCAACTGTAGCCACACCAGGACCAAAACCTGTAGAAGTTTTTACAAAATCAGCGCCGGCATTTTTGGCAATTATACAGGCCTGTACAATCTCATCCTCATCCAGGTAACTGGTTTCCAGTATAACTTTAACGATTATATCAGATGTCACACCGGCAGTTTTTGTTGCATCTACGACAGCTTTAATATCAGCCTGAACTAGATCAAAGGCACCTGACTTAAAAGCACCAAGATTCATTACCATATCTATTTCCTGTGCACCATTTTTAATAGCATTTCTGGTTTCAAATGCCTTGGTTTCGGAAGTACTGGCGCCCAGCGGAAATCCTACTACTGTAGTAACTTTAACAGATTTACTGGATAATAGTTTTGCAGCCATTGGTACAAAGATAGGGTTAACACATACAGAGGCAAATTCGTATTCATTAGCCTCCTGACACAACTTTTTTATATCTTCTACTGTAGCTGCAGGTTTTAGCATAGTATGATCAATCATTTTTGCCATATCACGTGGTTTAATTGCCATATGTTTCACTCCCCAATTTCCATTTTAATATTATATTCTTCATATATCACTTTATTCCTGCAATTATATTAATATTTCCCTGATCCAATTCCAAAAATAAGCAAATTATAAATATATATAGTGTTATTTAATGTTATTATACCCATTAATTGATACTTTTTATTTATAACCCATCCTGCTCACCAGGGCTTCTTTTTCTCTCCAATCTTTCAGAATCTTCACCCAGAGATCCAGATAGATATCTGTCTGAAGAAGTTTTTCTATATCTTTTCTGGCACGTAATCCGATTTCCTTTAATCTTTTTCCGTTTTTACCAATTATAATACCTTTATGCGATTTTTTCTCTACATATATATTCGCTCTGATATAGAAAAGACCATTTTCCCTCTCCTTCATCTCTTCAATTAATACTGCTACTCCATAAGGTATCTCTTCTCTGGTCAGGTGGAATATTTTTTCCCTGATCATTTCAGCAATAATAAATTGTTCAATCTGGTCTGTAATCATATCAGGAGGATAATATTGTGGGCCCTCTGGTAAATATGTATAGATTGTGTCAATCAGAGTATCTATATTTTCGCCTGTCTGGGCCGAAATGGGGATTACCTCTCTCCCGGTTTTCTCCTCATATTCAGAAATCCGTTTTATCAATGTCGCCTTATCTATTTTGTCTATTTTGTTAATAACAATCAAAACAGGAGTTTTGCTCCCTTTAAGCTGTCGGAGTATAAAGTCATCTCCTTTACCAAAATAGGTACTGGCATCAAGTAAAAAGACTATCAGATCCATGCCTTCAAGACTCTTATAGGCCTGTTCGAGCATATAGTTATCCAATTTGTTTTTGGCCTTATGAATTCCAGGTGTATCAACAAAAATTATCTGTCCTTTTTCATCTGTATAGATACCCTGCATCTTGTTCCTGGTTGTCTGAGGTCTTGATGATGTTATAGCTATCTTTTCCCCAATCAATCTATTTAATAGGGTAGACTTCCCGACATTAGGTCGCCCGATAATTGAAATGAATCCAGATTTATAGGCCATTAATCCATATCCTTTCTATTAAAAGCAGCAGGCAATAGCTGGTCTATAGTATAAACCTGATATGCATCATTCAGATTGGACATTATAACCATTATGTTATCACCAAACTCCTGGATCACCTGACGGCAGGACCCACATGGGGGAACTGGTCTTTCAGTATCTGCGACAACGGCTATTGCCTTAAACTTTCTATATCCCTCCGATACCGCTTTGAATATTGCAGTCCTCTCGGCACAAAGAGTCAGACCATAGGCGGCATTTTCAATATTTGTACCTGTAAAGACTTTTCCCTCACTGGTCAATAATGCTGCTCCAATAGGGAATTTAGAATATGGGGAATATGATTTTTCCCTTGCTTCTGTAGCTATTTCAATTAATTCTTTTGCTTCTTCTTTATCCATAATATTATACTCCTTATATTTTCAGGATTTATATGTTGCTGTTCTCACTGCGCTCAATTGTATCATCTCCACCATTATTGTTATTATTATCTTCTTCATTATCATCATTATTATAATTATTATCTTCATTATCATCATCGTTATTATTGTCTTTATCATCATCATTAATATTGTTTTCTTCAATATTATTTTCTATTTCATCTAAATCTAGATCTCTTTTTTCATCCAGAATACTTTCATCAATATACTCTACTTGAATTGAATCAGGTACAATTTCTATCCAGGTTTGACCAGGATTAAGTTTAACCCTTTCACCCAGGTTATTGTAGAACTTTGTAATTTCTTCCTGATCTTTTTCCCAGAAACCCTCTGTTACCACACCATTACTAAAAACTACAGCTTTACCTCGACCATTTAAATTTATTTCCAGCCGACCGATATCATCAATCTGCCTGGTTCTGGTATATTGTATGATTATATTATCTGCAGTAATCTGTTTGTTATTATCAAGAAGATGGGGTATATCAATAGCACCATAATACCTATAATACTGATTTTCACTGGCGTTATATTTATATGTTATGGTTGTTCCACCCCAGAAAGGTATTCGTATAATATCTGCCCCTCTATCATCTGGTCTTATTACACTCAATCTTTGGAAAGAAAATCGTTGTTGATATTCCTGACCAATTAATGTATTAAGGTATTCTTCAATCCTCCTTTTACCTGTATATAAATTGTGTGGTGGCTTTCTATCACTACCACGCCAGTAGTATCTACTTCTATATATCTGGTCCAGATGTTCTACATTTCCTTCCGCAAGCATTGAAAAGCCTTCGGGACTGGCGCCAGCATGGAGCAGAAGAGCATTATATTCATCTGCAACATTTATTAGGTAGGGCCTTGCACTTCTGATAGGACCTATTTTTTCTGGTATATCACCCCAGTATAGTGCCAGAAACCTGGTAACTCCACCTTCTACAAGGAATTCATATACAATTGATGCCTCATCCAGACCTGACTGTGGGCGAGCTGCTGAAGAGTTTTCAATAACAGCCAGCAATGCCTTATGCAGATACATCTCTCTGACTGCTGTTCCAGTAAATGGGGAGTAATATATACTATCACCTTCGTTAAATACCCTCTCGGTAGTATCACCTTCTTCAATTCCTTCCTCTGGCTGATCGTTATCCGTGTTTGAACTCTCCTCAGATTGTTGATCACCCTCAGAATCATTGAATAAACCAGCCAGTTCGTCAGAATGTCCAGGAGTTGGATTGCCTTCACTTTCTTCCGGATCCCCTTTATCAGAAACACCTGTTTCTTCAGTAGTATTTTCTCCCTGGTCAATATTACCAGATTGTTCTGAACTACAGGCAATCATTAACACCATAATCATTATTAATAATAAAGCTAATAGTAAATTTTTCTTCATAATAGATATCACCTTTCATAATTACTTTGACCATTTAGCCAGATTACTTCATTTTCCGTTATTTCTATTTCTATGCCAAAGTTTACTAATTGATTTTTAATGATATCAAGACTGCTGGAAAGGACTTCTGAATTACCTGTTGCCTTAATTACAATAGGGTTCACCGGAATCGGCTTATTATTAACAAGTATAGTTGGGCCAACACAGCGAATAGCTGTATTAAACTGTAAACGCTGACCTCCGACTTCAATGCCTGTAGCTCCAGCAATTTTTAATTCATTAATAATATTCCGAATATCCTGGTCATGTACAATACCAGTATTCTCAACATTATCTATATTATCATAGACTTCTATAATAATACCTTCACCTGACAGTGCTTCATATCCGGCCCGCTGACTGGTATTTTTTAATTGCCGTTCCAGAGAGGCAATCTTGGTCTGTAGATAGTCAACCTGATTAAATATATCCCCTGTAGGTACAAGGTTGGCTCTTCCATCAACAACCTCTATTTCAAGTGTTTGATTAAAAGAAACCTTCTGAATTTCATCCCTGGTTTCATTTAGTAAAATATTAGAAGGATCAAGCACCTTCATCTCCTCTCCCACTTTTGAAATGGTTATTTTCCCGCTTTCCGGGAGTTCCTGACTATTGATTATATTAAAAATTGTGTTAATACGCTTATCCTGGACTATCCGATAAATTACATCCTGGGTCTGGCGGCCATAGTCAAGCATAAGACTGGCAACCTCTTCAGAGCTTTCAGCTTTCTCTATTTCATATTTGAATTTTGCCAGGATATCTAAAACAGATTTTTCATTCTCTAAATCATAACTGGCAGCAAGTTCTTCACTATAGGTTATTACAGACTGGGCTGCCTGTTTTGATTTATCCAGAGGTGTTACTTCTCCTGGAAAATAAATAACTCCCAGTACCCTTGTAAGCAATACTATATTGGCAAGAAGAACAAGGACCAGGATGGTTTTAAATATTATACTCCCGATGTTCTTTTTCATTCATATCAACCTCTCTCCTATCCATCCAACATATATATAGACTTCCAGAACATGTGAATTCCAGATTATTAGGTCCAGACTATTAAAGTTCTTTTTACTTGCCTTTAAATCACTACAGAATAATAATTAGTTCCGGACAAATAAGAACTCTTTTGCTTACTTTAATCCTCTTCGCTAATATCAACTGTTCTTATCGGCTGCTCGCTGATAATCTTTATCTTCTCCAGGCGGTGTTCTGAGAGTTCAACTATCTCAATCGTAAAGTTTTCAATCTCCAGTTTTTCACCTTTTTTTGGTAAATATCCCAGTTGGTAGAGAATAAATCCACTGATTGTTTCATAATTCTCTTCATCAAGAATCGATTCTGGTAAAATTTCGTTTAATTCATCTATATCAATCCTTGCATCAAGTAATATTTCATGATCATTTAAAAATTCTATCTGTTTTGGCTCCAGATCATACTCATCCTGTATATCACCGACGATCTCTTCCAGCAGATCTTCAATAGTAATCAAGCCTGCTGTTCCGCCATATTCGTCCAGCACAATAGAAATGTGAACCTTTCTTTTTCTCATCTCTGTCAATAATTCGTTGATCTTCTTACTCTCTGGAATAAAATATGCAGGTCTTAAGTATTCTTTAACCATAATATTTTCATCTTCATTATCTATTAATAATTGTAATAAATCCTTTACATAAATTATACCAATAATTCTATCGATAGTCTCCTGAAATACTGGAATTCGCGAATGGCCCTTTTCAATGGCCAGCTTAACAAGCTCCCTGATACTGGCATTCTCCTCAATCCCGACCATATCAATTCTGGGAACCATTACCTCACGGACTGTGGTATCATCGAACTCAAAAATACTATTAATCATCTTTCTTTCAGTTCTTTTAATAACCCCTTCTTTCTCACTGACATTAACAAATCTCCTGATTTCTTCTTCACTGAGAAAAGATGAACTGATCAAATTACCTTCACCGATAAATAACCTGATTATCAGTACAAAAAAACTGATCAAAGGTGATAATAACCGTTCCATCCAGTATATTACAGGGGCTACAAGTCTGGAATACTTGACAGCACGTTTATTTCCAATGGATTTTGGTGTTATTTCACCAAAAATAAGGATTACTAAAGTTACAACACCTGTTGCTATTCCAACCCCGGTACTACCAAAAATTTGAATTGATAGTGAAGTAGCAATAGCAGAAGAAGCAATATTAACCAGATTATTACCGATCAGTATTGTAGCAAGCAGACGTGTATGGTCAGCCAGTAATAAATCCACAATTTCTGCTTTTCTGTCACCCTCATTTGCCAGCTCTCTTATTCTTATTTTGTTAACTGACATCAATGCAGTCTCTGAGCCAGAAAAAAAACCTGATAATACAACCAGTACTATAAATACAATAGAACTAATTAACATTTAAACACCTCAAATAAGATAAATAATAAATAGAGTAAATAAAATACCTATCAACGCACCAGCTATAACCTCAAGCAGATTATGTGTTTTGCTCTGCAGGCGGCTGTGAGCTACCAGAAAAGACATAAATAATACCAGAGTTGCAATTAATATATCTTCGGTTAAAAATATAGCCATGGTTGCTATAGAAAATGCCAGGGCACTATGTCCGCTGGGCATACCACCTTCAAGGGGAGTGCCCCGTCCCTCAACAGCTTTCAGAGTGATAATAACTATAACAATTAGTCCAATATTTATAAAAATCATATGTGTGGGATCCTGTTTGATCTGTTGAATCAAAACTAAACTAAATCCCCTGACTTTTTCAAAAATTATCAGATATGCTACAATAAGTGCATTAATTGCAGCCATAAGTACTGCTGCCGCAGATATATTCTTGGCTATTTTTGCCCTGAAGCGATATTCAGGAGTAATCATATCAATAATAACCTCTACAGCAGTATTAACCAATTCCATTGCAATAACCAGCGAAATAGAAAAAAATATGATTATCAATTCAATTTTACTGATATCAAGAAACAGGCTGGCCAGTAAAACCATAAATGCGATAAAAAAATGTATCTTCATATTGCGCTGTGTCCGCAAAGTATGAACAAATCCCTCTATGGAATAGTTAAAACTATCTGAAAGTCCGTCATATTTCAAGATAACTGCCCTCCTGTGTCAATCTCTGCTTAATTTCAATTCACTTAAAACCCTTTCCTCTTTTTGACGCATTTCGGCTTTTTCACCCGGGGTTTTATGATTATAACCAAGCAGATGCAAAATACCATGAATAGCCAGGTAGCCAAACTCCCTTTCCAGAGAATGTCCATATTCTTCAGCCTGACTGGCTGCCCTTTCAGTTGAGATAATAATATCTCCCCAGATTTCGTCATCCATACTGAAAGAAAGAACATCAGTTGGACTATCAAGCTGACGATATTTACGGTTAAGTTCCTGAATTTTACTATTATCCACCAGAGCAAAACTGATTTCTCCCTGATTATACCCCTCAAGCTCTGCTGTTTTATCTGCAATATTCTGCAGTATTTCCTTTAGATTCTCATTTACCTCAAGGATATCCTGTTGATTATTTATTGCTATCTTTATCAATTTTATCAGCTCTTTTCATTTCTTTCAATATATTTTCTGGATAATCTATTCGCTGATGATAGATTCCGGTCAGCACTTTTACAAAACTCTCAACAATAACATCAAGATCTCTCAAACTTAAATCTGATTCATCCAGCTGTCCTTCTATTAACTTATCCTTTATCAATTCACGTACAAGGCCTTCAATTCTATTATGATTAGTCTTATTAAAGTTTTTAGATCTAACTGCAGCCTCTGATATATCTGCCAGTAATATAATAGCAGCTTCCTTTGTCTGTGGTTTTGGACCCTCATATCTAAAATCACTTTCTTCAACACTATCGTGTTTGCTGTCTTTAAGAGCCTCCTGATAAAAATAAGATATAAGGTTTGTCCCATGGTGTTGTTTGATAATATCGATAATCTGTACTGGTAGTTTGTATTCCTTTGCCATCTCAACACCGTCCCTGACATGTGATTTAATAATCAGTGCACTTAAATTAGGAGATAATTTATCATGTGGATTTTCTCTCCCCATATGATTCTCAATAAAAAAGTATGGCCTCTTCATCTTTCCAATATCATGATAATATGCTCCAACACGTGCCAGTAAAGAATCTGCACCAATATTGTTCGCTGCAGTCTCTGCCAGATTGGCTACCACCAGACAGTGGTTATATGTCCCGGGTGCCTCAAAAACCATCTTGCTCAGAAGTGCTTGTGTTGGATTGGACAATTCCAGCAATTTAACCGATGAGGTCAGGCCAAAAAGGTTTTCCAGATATGGCAAAAGCCCATTAGCCAGTATAGCCACTATTAGACCATTAGCAACTGCCATGGAAACATGTCCCAGGATAGACACCCAGCTATTTACAGGATTGATAAGTCTTAACCCGAGAACAAGGACTACCAGTACCCCACTAACATTAAACCCCGCCCGAACCAGGTCATTACGCTGACTCAGTTTTGTTACACTGAAGATACCAACCATTCCACTGACAAATCCCAGAACTGCAACATTATAATCATTATTAAACACCAGAGCTACCAGAAAACTAATAAATATAGTAGCTACAATTGAAACTTCAGAACCAATTAATACAGTTATCAAAATAGAAGCTATAGCAACAGGCACCAGATAGGGTAAGTAAAAATTACTTACTGTTGATGTAGGTATCCAGTCGATTAACTTGGCCAGGAACAGTACAATTAAAATCATCAATTCCAGAAAAAGTAGTTTTCTATTGCTGTTCCAGATATCATTCTTATATTTATATAAATATATACTTGCCAGAACTAAAAGAGTTATTATTGTAATAAAAATCCCCAGAATTGATAGATAATTTACTGTATCCTTTCTCAGTCCAAAGGCTTCCAGTACTTTTATGTCTTCTTCTGTTACAATATCTCCACTACGAACAATCATCTCATCTCTTCTGACAGTAATTGTAACAGGATCAACTTCCTCACGGGCCTCCTTACGATTCTGCATTGTGGCTTCTTCGTTAAAAGTCATATTCGGTTTAATAGTAGATTCCAGAATATTTGCCAGGGCCAGGCGGTATTCCCTGTTGAAATCCAGTGTCATAGCCTCCTCTGCAAGTTCATCCCTAACTTCAGAAATATCTTCAGGTGTAAACTTGTTTTGATAGGTATCATCTATTATTTTTTTCGCTTCATTCTCTAATTGATCTATTGTGTTCAGAGAAGCCTGGAATAATATAGTGATTGTGTTGCGGCTAATTTCAGGATAACTCTGCTTGATTTCCTGAGCCAGGCTCTCTACATTTACTGACTCATTTTGAGGGAGAGCAGATTCCTGTGATGATGACTCGTCATTTCCAGGGGCGTCATCCTGAACAGCATTATTCTGCCCACTACTTGCTTCCTGATTACTGTTGGCATTTTCTTCAACAGCATTATCCTCCTGTTCTAACTGGACTTCCTGAGCCTGTATTATTTTATTCTTTGCTTCACTTATATCTGAGAAGAAATCTCCTATCCTCTCTTTTACATTATTATTTACAGTAACATCCTCTTCATAGACCCTGCGTACAGACTGCGCGGCAAGTTCCTTGCGCTGATTTGTTTTCTCCTGATCAATAAAATTTATTGTACGGGGAGCCCTTATATCAGTCTGACTTACTCTCCCTACATCCAGATTAAATTCATTGGGGATAAAGTCTATTGTTAGTAATAAGGAGATAGCAATTACAAATACAGCAGCCCAGAAAATCTTCTTTGTCTGGGGGCTGAGCGGTATTTCACGCTGGAAAATCTCCTTCCACCATTTTCTAAAACTATCTAATATATTCGCCATAACTAATTCCTACTTTCATACCTTTCATAGGCCCTGATTATATCTTTAACCAGTTTGTGTCTGACAACATCCTGTTTTGTAAGGTAAACAAACTCTATGCCGTCGATACCTTTTAAGATTGATTGAACAGTATTTAAACCTGAATTTTTATTATTGGGAAGGTCAACCTGTGTAATATCACCCGTTATAATCGCCTGTGAACAGAAACCGATTCTTGTTAAAAACATTTTCATCTGTTCGGGAGTAGTATTCTGGGCCTCGTCAAGTATAACAAAAGAATTATCAAGTGTTCTACCTCGCATATATGCCAGTGGAGCGACTTCAATAATATCTTTTTCAAGGTATAGATTTACCTTTTCCGGACCCAATATATCATATAAAGCATCATATAATGGCCGCAGATACGGATCCACTTTATCCTGCATATCACCAGGCAAGAAACCCAGTTTTTCCCCTGCTTCAATTGCCGGTCTGGTCAAAATAATTCTATAGACATCTTTGTTCAGTAGTGCTTTCACGGCCATTACCATAGCAAGGTATGTTTTACCTGTGCCCGCCGGTCCGATAGAGAAGACTATATCTGAATTCTTAATTGCCTCTATATATAATTTTTGCCCCATTGTCTTAACTTTAATTTTTTTTCCTCTATAATTAACCTGTAATACATCATCATATATTTCATTTATATTTATAGATGGATCTTTACTTAATATTTCCACGGAATATTTTACCTCCTGTTCACTGAGGCTCTTTTCTTCTGATGTAATATCTATTAATTTCAATAGAATATCTTCTGCCTTATTTACCTGTTCTTTTTCTCCAATTATTTTGATTTTATTACCTCTTGCAATAAGTTTTACATCATCCATTGTTTTTTCAATAATTTTCAAATTTTCATCTTTATGTCCCATTAAATTTCTTACTATTTGATAATCATCTATAACAATTTCTCGTTCAATTTCTGCCACCAAAATCCTCCTTAGATGCAATATTTTCTTCCACTTTCATCAATAATCTCACCTGTATTATATTATTATCATCTGTCTTTAAAACAGTTGATATAAGATCCTCAATAACCGAATCATTGGAAAGGGTGCTGAGTATCAGATTTAGAGCCTCTTCTTTTGCCCTGAACAATGTCAGTTGATGACTTCTATTCTCTTTCAACAAATCTATCTCTATATGCTCTTCTTTTAATAATTCTATAGGGAGAGCAATATTCCTCCATATATATAGTTTTTTTAATTCTCTTTTCCTTCTATATTGTTGGAAAGGCTCATCAATTTTTGATAACCAGTAACTAAGAGAACTAATTTTAAAGCCCCAATATGTTTTTGTTCTACCAGTATTCAATATTGTTACCTTGCTGCCAACAGCTTTACCAACAGACTCATACCATACATTAGCTTTCACAATACCGCGTGCTTCTCCACTTTCAATTTCGGGAACTATTAACACCTGGCCTTTAACTACTGTATCTCCTTCATTTACAGCAGGCTGACCCTTAAGTACGATCAATTCAGTAATTACACCATCACAGGAAGCAACAATCTCTCCGCGTTTGGGAGGGCTTACAACTCTCTTTTCCACAAGGTCTATATATAACTGGGTACCTCGCCACTTAATATTGACCCAACTTATTAATGGTAATTCTCTAATCAAAACATCTTCAAGCAGCTCTATATCAATGGTTTTCTTTATTAGCCCTCTTCTAATATCGTGTTCCTGCAATATATTCAATATATCTCCCTTATCCAGTTTATCCAGTCCTTCAATTTCAATAGACCATAGAAACTGTGAACCAACATAAAAAATTGTCATAAACAAAATTAAGCCTATTAAAATGAAAATGCGTTTTCGTACTTTTTTTAAAAAAAAGGGGATTCCTATTTTATCCTGTATATGAACCTGACATTTTCTTATCCTCAGGATAGTACGAAGTTTATTAAAGTCTTCAATATATATACAGCCCAGATAGTAATCATATCTGATACGTTCAAGATCCCAGATAACTATTCCCAGATCGTTGATCTGGTTGATAAATCTTGCCAGAGCATTCCCTTTTATCTCTATTCTTAAATAACCACACCAGAATCGATATATACTCTTAATCAACTTCTATCCCCCCAGAACCTGGTTTCATAAAACAATGAGTGAATCTTACCGGAGATAGAAATACTTTCACTATTTATTTCATCAACTACTAGATTTTCACCTGTGAAAACGAGAAAGCCCTGATTTATCTTAATTTTAATTTCTACATCTTTAAAATGACTGATACCTTTATGATTCTCCAGGTATATCTGTTCATCACCTACCATCATTATCAAAGGCAAATCCATTGCTATTTCTGGTGATAAACCAAAAAAATCAACAATTTGCTGTCTGAATTTACCCATTATAATCCCCCTCTCTGCATTAAATTTATGCAGTTAGAGGTCGAATAATGCTTAAGCAATTATATTATAACATATTTATCCTTTAGTGCAACTACATATACACAGAACAGAATCATCTATACTATTATAACATACCTGTATACCCTTAAAGCAAATTCTGTTCAGGATTATTTGAAATATACCTTCATTCTCTTATTTTTATCAACAGTAGCTAGTACAATATCCTTGATATTTACACTCCGCTTTAAAAGTTCTTGTTCCACCCAACTATTACTGACCCTTGTTATCTTTTTGTTATTGGACAGCTTTCCATCAAGTACTACTGGAAATCCATAAGGAGTAGCATTCGTCTCTACAACACTGAGCTCACCTGAAGTTTCCAGTATTGCCAATTCTACTTCATCTATATTGAAGATATCCTTGACCCTCAGCTGCATTAATAAATCGTTAATATTATATCGGGTTTTTTTTAAGTTCTGATAATTAATCTGCCCATTTTCTACTAGTATCTGGGGTCGTCCGGTGATTATCCCCCTCAAAGGATTACTTTTCAAGGATATGTAGGCTATAATTATCTCCAGGACAACAAGTACTACAATTGGAACCACACCTTGAAGTAAGTTTATTTTTTCATCTTCAATTGGTAATACGGCCATTTCAGCTATCATTATCGCTACAACAAAATCAAATGGGGATAACTGTCCAATTTCCCGTTTGCCCATAATCCTTATCAAAATCAGTATTAGAAAATATATTATTATTGTTTTTAATATAACCCAATACATAAAATCACTCCTTTACCTTAACTATTATTACCATTTCACTTCTAATTTAAAATGCTAATTAAGGACACTCCTTTGGTTTTCATAGTATAAACGGTCCATATTTGGTCATTACATTTGACCTATCCATATATCTTGTGTGTATGTAATAGGGAAGGAGAAATATCCTAATACTCATAAAGAAAAAGACCCTGCAAGATTAATTACAGGATCTTTATATATACATATATTATTTTATTTCTCTTTGATTATACATAGCAATTTCAATATTGAGCTATCGAAACCGTCACATCGTAATGTCGGCCATATTCAGTAGCTTATTTAGAGTGATATGTCCTTATGATCATAGTAATAACCTGATGTGAAATAATCTAATTTACCTAATTCTATCAAATGGCCTAAATGGCCGTTTAGCGCGGGGTTCATCGATTATTTCCTTGAAGATAATACCCTTAAGCAGGTCCTCTTTCTCAATGCTCTCCATATCAAGTTGGATACCTTTCTTTTTCATCCTATCATAGGCTTCCCTTTTTTTATTTCCGTCTTTTGATAGCCTTTTTTTACTTCTACCCTTAACTCGAACCCCATTGCGTACAGTAATCTCATCGTCAAGTTCGAGATGACCAAGTTGCTCGCGTTTTTGACCCAGTTTATCTCCTAAAGACTGTTTTTCCAGGCGATCTCTGCCTTTATCCTGTCCCGAGGCCTGCTGTAAGAGACGATCATCTCCCAAAGATTGCTCATATGCAGGTATCCACTCATCATCACTGTTCTGCCTTTGGTCTCTGCTGGCTGAATTATTCAAAGAATCCCTCCTACTTTCAGATGTGCCCTGAGTTTGAGTTACAGGCTGAGTACTATTCCCCTGTGATGCATCTTCAGAAAATAAACTCTCGATTTTTTTGCCAATAGCTTCAATGCCTTCATTTCCGTTATTTTTATGTGAATTATCAGTCTTAGACTTCCCCACCATCTTTGCTATAGCTCCAACGATGACAGCAATCCAGACTATGACTCCAAAAAGATCTTCCATATATTATTTCCCCTATTCTTTGTCAGAAGACTGGGAGTTCTTATCATCTTTCCCCATATTTGATATATTGGAACGCATATCAGTATCTGCCTGAATATTCTTTAGGTTCATATAATCCATTACACCCATTTTCCCGGAACGAAGGGCCTCTGCCATGGCTTTTGGTACTTCTGCTTCAGATTCAACTACCTTAGCCCGCATTTCCTGAACCCTTGCCTTCATTTCCTGCTCTTCAGCAACAGCCATAGCTCTTCTCTCTTCAGCCTTGGCCTGGGCAATCTCTTTATCTGCTTCAGCCTGATCTGTCTGCAATTGAGCACCAATATTCTTACCAACATCAACATCAGCAATGTCGATTGATAAAATCTCAAATGCGGTACCAGAATCCAGTCCTTTTTCCAGTACAGTCTTGGATATAGAGTCCGGATTCTCCAGAACTTTCTTATGAGTTTGTGCAGATCCTACAGTAGTTACAATACCTTCTCCAACCCTGGCAAGGATTGTTTCTTCACCAGCTCCACCTACAAGGCGTTCTATATTGGCCCTGACTGTAACCCTGGCAGTAGCCATTACCTGGATACCATTCATAGCTACAGCAGCAACAACCGGAGTCTGAATAACCTTTGGATTAACACTCATCTGTACAGCCTCAAGTACATCACGACCAGCCAGATCAATAGCAGCAGCCCTCTCAAAACTGAGGTCAATCTCAGCCCTCTGAGCAGCAATCAGTGCATCTACTACACGGTCTACATTACCTCCAGCCAGATAGTGAGCTTCCAACTGATCACTCTTAATGCTGATTCCAGCCTTATGAGACTTAATCATCGGTCCGACTATTATTGAGGGTGGGACCCTTCTCAATCTCATACCTATCAAATTGAAAATACCAATTTTAACTCCAGCAGCCAGGGCTGATATCCACAGACCTACTGGTATAAAATAGAAAAACAGTGGAGCAAGGACTATCAATCCTATGATAATGAAAATACCTAAATAACCCATTTACATCATTCCTCTCTTGTTTTTTTAACTACAATGCGGTTGCCCGCAATTTGATAAACAATAATCTCTTCATTTTTGTCAATGAATCCACCTTCACTGACAACATCTATTCTCTCCCCTTCAACAAGAGCAATACCTGCTGGTCTTAAAGGGGTTACTGTCTTTCCAACCTTACCCTTAAGAGATTTCCTGTCACTTTGAGCCAGATAGCCTGCTTCCCGGGATTGGCTCTCTTCCAGAGAAATATTCTCCCACAATCGACTACTGCCAAATACTTTAAATAAGACAATTATACCTGCAATGGTCAATATAAGTATTGTTGCAATTGCTCCCACTGCGACTTCAAAAGATGGGAAAAGGAAGTATATACTGGTAAAAATGGCGATAATCCCGCCAATACCTGTGATACCAAAACCAGGTATAACAAAGACCTCAAGTGCCAGTAAGACTAAACCTACCAGCATAAGAATCATGATACCCCAGCCAGCAACATCATAATAGACATAACTACTGAATACCATACCAAGCGAAAGCAATCCAACGGTTCCTGCAACGCCAAAACCGGGTATTAAAACCTCTGCAATCAGGGCCAGGATACCAATAGTCAGCAATATAGTAGTTACATATGGATCAGTAATAATACGGGCTGCCTTCTCTGCCATTGTCATCTCTACAGTCACTATCCTGCCCGGACTATAACCCAATGCAATATACATCTCATCTCTTGTCTTCACCTTGTAATCTGTCATATTATGCTCTAAAGCCTCTTCTGCAGTTAGAGTCAGTAGTTTGTCCCTTGCAGTAATTCCTTCAATCACCATGTCTGCATCAACCATAGCTGCTGCCAGGTCTGCATTTTTATCCCTGACTTCCGCTGTTGCCTTAAATTCCTTCCTGAGCGCTGATATTTGTTTTTCACTATAAGGACGTACTTCGGCAGCTCCTATGCTGCTGGCTTCTGACATAACAAGCGTCTCACCTGCCAGGGCGACCAAAGCCCCTGCAGACCAGGCCCTACCCCCTACATATGTAACTGTAGGGAGATTCGCCTTAAGTATCTGGTCCCTGATCTTAATAGCAGGATCGACATATCCACCATATGTATCAATTTCAAATACAATCAGATCTGCTCCAAGCTCTTCAGCCTCGGCAATACCCCTTTCTACCAATTTAAAAAGACCATTATCGACTTCATCTGTAATAGGTATTCTATAAATTAGATCAGTACTATTAGCATGTGATATAAAACTAGTTGTAAATAATAAGACTAAAACTATAGAGCAGACAGCAATATGCTTATTATTTATATTATGTAATCTCAATCTTTTTGTCATAATACTGCCACCAACTTTCTTATCCCGGACACAAACCGCCTGATAACTAACTTTATTTCTATATATCTTATTAACTGCTTATTAAAATCTCTAATCACATATATATTTCTAAACATATTTCAAAACTCCTCCTTTTATAATCATAATCTTTACTTTTTTCCATATTTGTCTGCCATTATCAGGGAAACCGAAAACTGTTCCGGTAACAATACCAAACCATTACAGACCCTACATAAAAAACTTTACCATGATATAAATATATATATCCTTCAAGAAAACAATTACCGATACACCAATATTGTATTTCTTTTAATTCTATTAAATTATACCATATTTTATTTTAATATAGTAATGACTTTATTATATAGAGAGGGACTTCACTATATATAACAATTGAATTCCAGACTTGTGACAGCATCTATAAAATATATTTTCAGAAAAAAACAGAACCTGTGCTCCTGTTTTTTTGTAGCTTTATTAATTTTTTTAGACACGAGTCTTCTATTTATAATTTCCTTATAAAAATATTAAAAAAACAAAAAAGGTCATTTAGTATATATATACGTTAGAACATCTAAACTGTTGAGAAGTTTTATACTTTAATAGTAACACAGGTGGTCCAGACCCATGGTGTATTAAAATGAACTTCCCTGGCATAAAACAATTTAGATATTAATTTGTATATATACTAAAATGACCTCTTCAATCTAAAATTATTATATATTTAATAGCCCGATAAAGATATAACTATAATGACTTATTATATACTTTTATGACTTAGTGTTAATTTCCACAAACTGTTTCCTGTATTTACGCGGTATTCATTAAAAAAGCCGGGTACACTGTACCCGGCAAATATAGTCTCTATATACTTTTAATACATATTATTGGCAATCCATATTTAAGATAACTTTTGACGGACTAAAGTATTGACAATATTTCCATCAGCTCTCCCCTTAACCCTGGGCATGATAGTACCCATCACTTTACCCATATCGGCCATCGAAGATGCACCAAGCTCTTCTATTGATTCATTTACCAGTACCTCTAGTTCATCTTCTGTTAATTGCTCTGGTAAATAATCAGACAGAATCTCTATTTCTTTATTTAAATCAACTACTATATCCTCTTTACCTGCCTTCTCATATTCCTTTATAGAATCTCTTCTTTGCTTAACCTCTTTGGCAAGAACCTCAATTACTTCATTATCCTCAAGATCCTTCCTTTTGTCAATTTCTACATTTTTAATTGCTGCTCTGGCCATTCTAATTACAGACAATTTCTGTTTATTCTTACTTTTCATGGCCTCTTTCATATCTTCTAATAATCTTTCCTTTAGAGACGAAATTTTTTTCACCCCCCAATTGTTTAAGACACACAATAAACCTGATATTTTCAATACATAGCTACTTATATATATATATTTTATCTACGGAAGATCTATAATCTTTCGACAGTTATACCTTAATTAATATATCAGCAGATATCTCCCAGTTTTGCCCCTCCCAGTAGATGGAAATGAATATGAAAGACAACCTGTCCTCCGTCTTCATTGCAATTGCTAACAATTCTAAATCCATCATCCGCTATATCATATTCTTCAGCCAATTTATTCGCCACTTGAAAAATATGTCCTACCAGTTTATTATCCTTTTCGTTTAAATCCAGAATAGTAGAAAAATGTTTTTTGGGAATAATCAAAAAATGTATTGGTGCTTTAGGATTTATATCCTTAAAGGCAACAAGCTCTTCATCTTCATACAAAAGTTCAGTATCCAACTCTCCATTGGCTATTTGACAAAAAATACAATCTGACATTGTAATTCCTCCTTTTTCAGATATAACTTTTTGTAGATGTTTCTCATTACTGGCAAAGATCTTTATCATTAAATAAATTCGCTGATAAGAATAAAATTCCTTCTTTTATTTAACAATTTCACCAATCACACTTTCGAAATTAAGGCTTCTCACCAACTTTGCATCAACCATTTTTCCCATATATTTACTGTCTTCATCAATCAATACCCTGATGTAATTGTCAGTAACACCTGTCAGAAAATTAGTCTCATAGTCCCGATTTTCTTCTATTATTATTTCACGAGTCTTCCCCAGAAAATTCTCCTGATAATTAAGCATTAATTCTTCATTTAATTCTCTCATTTTGCTACTGTATTCCCGTTTGATACCACCAGATATCTGCTCCTTCATTCTGGCTGCTGGTGTCCCTTCTCTTATTGAATATGGAAAGACATGAAGACGGCTGAATTTCAACTCTTTTACAAATTGATAATGTTCTTCAAAACACTCTTGATCTTCACCAGGGAAACCGACTATTATATCAGTTGTAATGGCGATATCAGGTATTTGCTCCCGGACTTTTTCCACTACTTTTCGGAAGTCATCGGTAGTATAGGGTCTTTTCATTTTTTTCAGTATCTTATCACTTCCACTCTGAAGGGGTAAGTGTAGATGGGGACACAATTTACTTTCATTGGACATAATATCAAGTAAATAATCAGATATCTCTGTTATCTCAATGGAACTTAGTCGAATATGTCCCAGTCCTTCAACTTTTACTAATTCGACTATTAGCCTCTCAAGACTATTATCATCTTTCCAGTCATAACCATAGGCACCAAGATGAGTACCAGTAAGAATAATTTCTTTTACCCCTCTACTTACCAGTTCCCTGACTTCTTCTAATACTAATTGAGGTTCTCTACTTCGAACTGGTCCTCTGGCATAAGGAATAATACAGTAACTGCAGAATTGATTACATCCCTCTTCTATCTTCACATACGCCCTGGTTGTCTCTCGTAGAGTATCAACTTTTAATTCTTCAAAAACACTCAATTCTTGACGTTCAAGTATATTGATATCTACTGCACCCTGACCTAAAACTTCCTCTACATATTCTACAATATTTGACCGGTTACTGGTGCCTATAAAAAGATCTACCTCTCCGATATCCCTGACCTCTTCAGGAGAAACCTGTGTATAACAACCGACAAGGGCTACAATGGAATCAGAATTCTGTCTTTTAGCCCTTCGAGCTAGCTGTCTGGATTTTCTTGCAGCCTGATTTGTTACAGTACAGGAATTAACTATGTAGACATCTGCAAATTCGTCAAAGTCCTTTATCTGATATCCCTTATTCTTGAAAAGATCCATCATTGCCTCAGATTCATAATGATTAACCTTACATCCCAGGGTATGAAATGCGACTGTTGTCATGGATTATCCCCCTAATTCTCCAGCCTGGTATAATACTGCAGTCAATGCCACAAGGCCAGCTGTTTCTGTCCTTAATATACGCGGCCCAAGAGTAATAGCATGTCCTCCATTATCCTGTATAAATTTAATTTCAACTGAAGAAAAACCACCCTCAGGACCAATTATTATTAATATATTCTTTTCGTTATGTTCCTGCTCATGAGACTTTTCTTTCTGACATTTAGGACCAGTTTCATTTTTGTTCAGATCTAAATACATACTATTCCATATCTCTCTGAGACCATGTACTTCCTCATCTTCCCAGGGTACTAATACCAGGTCATAATTTTTAAATAGCGGTTTTAATTCCTGAAAATTAATAAGTTCTTTAATCTCGGGAATTATACCACGACGTGACTGTTTAGCGGCCTCCTGAGCAATCTTCTGCCATCTATCTATCCTTCTTTCCAGCTTTTTACCACTCAATTTGACAATGGTACGGCTAGTATTAATAGGTATTATTTTTTTAGCACCAATTTCAGTACATTTCTGTACTATCAAGTCCATATTACTCTTTTTCGGTATCGCCTGGGCCAGAGTTACATTAATAGTAGTCTCATTTCTGTTTCTCTCTTTATCTATAATTTCAGCTATAACCATCTCTTCAGTAATATCTTTGATTTTGACTGTATAATCCAGTCCATCACCATTGTTGACAATGAAACAGTCACCTTTCTGCATCCGTAATGAATGAGAAATGTGGTTAAAATCACTGCCTGTGACCCTAACCACTTCTCCCTCAATATCATCTTTATCTACAAAAAACCTGTGCATAGATTAATTCACCTGCTTTTTAACTGCAACTAAACTGACCCATTCACCCATCGAATCTTCATCCAACAATTCCAGATCCAGCTTATTCATAGAGTTGATAATCATCTCTCTTTTCTCTTTAATAATTCCTGACAGAATAAGAATAGATGTGTTATCCATCAATAGTGGTACAGATGGTAATAAGTTCATAATCAAATCAGGTAATAAGTTTGCAGTGATAATAGCATAGGTACCATTAATGTCCTGGGTCATATCACCTTTAATAATCCTTACATTATCTTCAACCTTATTAATTCTTATATTTTCCCGTGCTGCCCGAACTGCAGCCGGGTCTATATCAATACCCAGTATATTTTTAACACCAAGATAAGCAGCAGCAATGGCCAGAATACCTGTTCCTGTTCCTATATCGAGCATATTATCAGGCTTCTCTTTTTCTTCATTACTTGAGCTGGAGTTATTACCTTTCTCTAAAGATATTATACTGGCCCTGTCATTACTATCTATAACATTGTAGCTATTAGTTGTATCTTTATTTAAATCATAGAAGTAATCTATATATTTTTCCAGCAAGCGAACACACATCCGGGTGGTTTCATGGCCGCCGATACCAAAGGCCATACCTGGGTCAATCCTTATTATTTTTCTTTTATCTTCATTCACTTCTTCCCAACTGGGTAAAACAAGGAATTTTCTACCTATTTCCAGGGGTTTGAAATACTCGTGCCAGGAAGTAGCCCAGTCCTCATTACAGCTGTCATTGATAGAAATATTAACTTCTCCCAGTACTAAATCATCATCTGATAAATTATTAATCCGATTATTCAAATCTTCCAGTAGTTTGGGAAATTCATCATCATCACAGTAATATGCAGTTATCTTTACACGATCTTCTATTTCCTCAATCACAACACCACCACTACCAAGCTCAATCAAAATATTGGATACCGCTTCTGCTATCAAGGAATTTATTTCTATATTTACTTCTTTCCACTCCATCGCTTACACCCCCAAACCTGTCACTTAGCTGCTGTTAAAAAAATCCAGAAATGATATATGACATATTAATAATTTATTATTAATTTATCAAAATAAAGTAAAGATTTACTGATTCCAGGCTGAAAAGAGTCTTTCATTTCATACACCGAGGGCATCGCGGACCTTCTTCAACCAGCCCTTCTGTTCGGGGTTTATCTCTTCTCCACTCTCTTCGGCAAATTTTAATAACAATTCCTTCTGTTTTTCATTAAGCTTTTTAGGGATGACAACCTTTGCTTTAATATATTCATCACCGCGGCCGTATCCATTAAGGTGTGCAATACCTTTATTCTTCAGGCGGAAAGAAGTGCCCGGCTGAGTACCTTCAGGGATGTTGAACTTAACTTTCCCTTCAAGGGTGGGGACTTCTATTTCATCACCAAGAGTGGCCTGAACAAAGCTAATAGGCACCTCACAATGAATGTCATCTCCTTTACGTTTAAAGATTCTATGTGGTTTCACCTGTAAAACTATATAGAGATCACCAGCAGGTGCACCCTGATCACCAGCTTCACCTTCGCCAGACATTCGCAATCTTGTTCCAGTCTCTACTCCCGCTGGTATGTTTACAGTTATCTTCCGCTGTTTTCTTACTTTACCAGCTCCATTACAATCTGGACATGGTGTTTCTACTATTCTGCCGTCACCACCACAACGGTCACAGACCCTTGTTTGTGAGAAATGACCAAAGGGAGTCTGCTGGGTAGTACGAACCTGCCCATTTCCATTACACTTGGGACATGTTCTGGTATCAGTACCTGGTTTCGCACCAGTACCATGACATGTATCACAACTTTCTGTTCTTGGAATACTTATTTCTTCTGTACCACCAAAAGCAGCTTTCTCAAAACTAATCTGCAGGCGATACTGTAGATCATTACCGCGCTGTGGACCGCGTCGTCTGCCGCCGCCCATACCTCCACCAAAAAACATATCAAAGATGTCTTCAAAACCACCGAAACCACCCTGCGCAAAATCATCAAAATTAAAGTCATTTTCATTGATACCAGAGTGTCCATATTGATCATAACGTGCACGTTTGTTGGGGTCACTCAGTATCTCAAAGGCTTCGGACAATTCCTTAAACCTTTCTTCCGCTTTTGGGTCATCTTTATTGACATCCGGGTGTAATTTACGTGCTTTCTTGCGGTAAGCCTTTTTTATCTGATCTTCATCGGCATCTTTACTGACACCGAGTACTTCATAATAGTCCCGTTTGCTTGCCAACTAATTCCACCACCTTACTTTAACTGAGAAAAAGGGGAGTAAACTCCCCTCATATTTCTCTTATTAAATTACTTCATTTACTTTAAATATATTCTTCTAGAATATTCCAGGCTGACATTTTATCCGTTTTATCATATCTAGTTAGAATACATCTCAAAATTACTCTTCTTTTTTCTCTTCTTCATCAACTTCTTCATAGTCAACATCAACTGTATTGTCATCAGCCTGTTCTGTGCCAGCTCCACCTGGAGCCTCCTGATCAGATTGCTGATCGGCCTGCTGTTCTGCCTGAGCCTGTTGATATAATTGTGTGCTCAACTCTGTTAACTCTTCTGTCAAGGCCTCTTTCTTATTCTTGATTTCTTCTATATTATCACCCTCTATTGCTTCTTTAAGGGCATCTTTCGCTTTTTCTACTTTATCCTTAACAGCCTGATCAACTTTATCTCCGGCATCTTTTAGAGTCTTTTCGGTCTGATATACTAAGCTGTCAGCTTCATTTCTGGTTTCTATTTCTTCCAATCTCTTTTCATCTTCTTCGGCATGAGCCTTTGCTTCATTGACCATCTGATCGATCTCGTCATCAGATAAACCACTGGAAGATTTGATTGTGATATTTTGTTCATTACCTGTACCTTTATCTTTAGCAGATACATGAACAATACCATTTGTATCTATTTTAAAGGCAACCTCAATCTGTGGTACTCCTCTAGGCGCAGGTGGTATATTGGTCAACTGGAAACGTCCCAGTGTCTTATTGGCACTGGCCATTTTCCTTTCACCCTGCAGTACGTGAATATCCACACTGGTCTGATTGTCTGCCGCAGTTGAGAATACCTTACTCTTTTCAGTAGGTATAGTAGTATTTCTGTCTATTAATTTGGTGAATACTCCTCCAAGTGTTTCAATACCCAGTGACAATGGAGTAACGTCAAGCAGAACAATATCTTCTACATCACCAGCCATTACACCACCCTGAATGGCAGCACCCATAGCTACAACCTCATCAGGATTGATTCCTTTATGTGGATCTTTCCCGATTAATTTTTTAACTGCTTCCTGAACAGCCGGTATCCTGGTAGAACCACCTACAAGTATAACTTCATCTATATCAGATGCACTCATTCCGGCATCTTCTAGAGCTCTTTTGGAAGGTCCCATAGTCTTTTCTACGAGGTCGGCAGTTAATTCTTCAAATTTGGCTCTTGTTACATCAACATCAAGATGTTTAGGACCATCTTCTGTCTGAGTAATAAAAGGCAAGTTAACATTGGTTGTTACTACAGAAGACAATTCTTTCTTGGCCTTTTCCGCAGCATCTTTCAATCGCTGCATGGCCATCTTATCACTTTTTAAGTCAATACCATATTCTTTCTTGAATTCATCAGCCAGATAATTCATTAACTTTTCATCAAAGTCATCGCCACCAAGATGATTATTACCACTTGTTGAGATAACCTGGAAAACACCATCTCCCAATTCAAGAATAGATACATCAAAGGTACCTCCACCAAGGTCAAATACCAGAATGGTCTGGTCCTTATCATCTTCTAATCCATAAGCCAGTGAAGCAGCAGTAGGCTCATTAATAATCCTCTTTACTTCAAGTCCGGCAATTTTACCGGCATCTTTGGTAGCCTGACGCTGACTGTCAGTAAAGTATGCAGGAACAGTAATAACTGCTTCGGTCACATCTTCTCCTAGATACTCCTCAGCATCCCTCTTTAGTTTTTGCAGAATCATAGCAGAAATTTCCTGCGGTGACTGGTCTTTTCCATTCAAATGTACAGTATAATCAGTACCCATATGCCTCTTAATAGAAGTTACAGTCTGATCAGGGTTGGTTATAGCCTGTCTCTTAGCAGGTTCACCAACTATTCTTTCTCCTTTTTTAGAATATGCAACAACAGAAGGTGTTGTTCTATTACCCTCTGCATTTGGTATAACTGTGGGTTCACCACCCTCAACTACAGCAACACATGAATTTGTAGTTCCAAGGTCAATACCAATAATCTTACCCATTTGAATTCCTCCTTATATATTTTATATTACTGAATTCATGGATGAAACTTCTTTGATTGTTTTTCAGCAATTTTTACACATATTTTATCAACTTAAAATATTTCACCATTCCTAATATCTGTCAAGTTAATATCCTTTATTTAAAGATATATAACTGTCGTTATTCTGCCACTTTTACCATTGCCGGCCTGATTACAACATCGCCAAGTATGTATCCCTTCTGCAGTTCTTCTATTACAGTACCTGATTCATATTCTTCTGATGCAACCTGCGCAACAGCATTGTGATAATTGTGATCAAATTCTTCTCCTAACGCTTCAATTATTTCTACACCCTGTTTATCAAGGAATGTCATAACCTGGCGGTAAATCATCTCTACGCCCTTCCTGAAATCATTTTCTGATTCATCCTGAGCCAGAGCCCTTTCGAAATTATCAATAACGGGGAGTAGTTCTCTGATAAGTTCAACAATCACTGTTGATTGTACTTTCCCTATCTCTTTATCAGTACGTTTGCGATAATTTGAAAAATCAGCCTGTAAGCGTTTAATACGATTATTTACTGCTTCCTTTTCCGCTTCCAGTTTTGCTATAACATCTTCCAGTTTGGCTACTGTATTTAAAAGTTCAATTTCATTGAGATCTTTACCCTTTTCACTATAATCTTCTCCATCAATTGTAGTCTCAGCAGCACCTTGTTCATCTGCATCTTTGGCATCAGCGTTTTCTGCTGATAAGTTTTCCTCTCTTTCAGATCTACTATTTGAAACTGATTGACCATCATCAGCCTCATTAAACTTATCTTCTGTACCATTTTCTACACTATCAGTTTTTAACTCCTCTTCATTATCAGGAGTCAAAGACTCCTTTTCATTTTCCCTGATATTATTTACCATAAAAATCACCCACTTAATTCAGAAATTATTTTACTTAAAAGACTCGACATTGTATTTACAGAGGCCATAACTCTGGAATATTCCATCCTGGTAGGGCCTATAACACCTAATTTACCACTTGCTTTATCACCTATATTGTAAGTAGCAAAAACAATACTACATTTATGCATATCTTCCAGATCATTTTCATGACCAATCATTACTTCAAGGTCTTTGTTGGGCATCTTTGCGAATAGATCCTTAAGAGTCTCTTCATGGTCAAGAATTTTCAGGACCCTCTTCAGACTCTCTATATCATTAAATTCCGGTTGGTCCAGAATATATGAAGTACCTCCCAAATAAAGTCTGAAATCATCTGGTTTTGAAACAAGTGATAGACCACTATAAATTAATTCTATTAAGTCATGTGATATATCTATCCTATTTACCAATTCATTTTCCAATTCTTTAAAGTAATCATCATTAACCTCAGCAAGGTCTCTGTTCTTCAGTTTATCTGCGAAAAATTCATTTAAATAACCCAGCTGACGTGGATTTAACTCTGTATTTAATTTGACAACTTTATTATGCACCAGTCCAGTATCCGTTATTAATATAATCAAAATACTAAAACTATCAACCTGCATCAATTGTAACTGCTTGATCCTTGTCTTTCTTATCTGGGGTCCACAGACTACTGAAGTATAATGAGTTACCTGTGAGAGCATGCGCGCCATGTGAGTCATTATATTCTGTATTCCCTGTTTTTCATATAGTACATCATCAATAAATTTCTTGATATCAATGCCAACATCATTATGACCGTCACCCATAATCAGACTATCTACATAAAAACGGTAGCCCTTGTCTGAAGGCACACGACCTGCAGAGGTATAAGGTTGTTCTATATAACCTAATTCTTCAAGATCAGACATCTCATTTCTGATAGTAGCAGAACTTACACCAAGTTTGTATGCTTTGGCGAGAGTCCTGGACCCTACGGGCTCGGCAGTCAAAATATGTTCGTGTATGATTGCTCTAAGTATCTTTTTCTTTCTCTCATCAACTTGCCCGGCCATAAGTGTTCACCCCTTTTATTAGCACTCGTTAGCAGAGAGTGCTAATTGCTAATAATAAGATAACATACTAAAATAATTTTGTCAACATTATACAGGTAAAAACTCCATGAAAACTCTATTGCCGTGCAGTAAACCTTTTTCTGTCAGCTTAAGTCTTCCCTCACTTATCTCTATTAAATCCATGCTTTTTAGTTTTCTAATCTCCTCAGTATAATATTCTTCTAATCTAGTTCCATATTCACTATAAAACTCCTTTAGCGAAACACCCTCCAGCAAACGTAAACCCATGAAAAGTTTCTCTGCCATAAGGTCTTCTTTTGATAATTTGATAATGTTTTCTATGGGCATTTTTTCTGGAAAAGGTTCATCAAGACTTTTATTAGTTTTGCTCTGTATTATTCTATCCAGCACTTTTGAAAAAGTTTCCTGATATCTATGCACCTCAGTATAGTTATTATAGCGAATGCTGCCTGTAAAACCATGTGCAGCAGGCCCAAGGCCGAGATAGGGTTTTAGTTCCCAGTATATTCTATTATGTCTAGATTGATAACCCTCTCTGGCAAAATTTGATATCTCATATTGACTGTATCCACTCTCTTCAAGCAACTCCCGGGCAAGTAGATACATTCCAGCATCAATACGATCATCTACCTCTTCAAACTCTCCTTCATGCAAAGCAAAAGCCAGTGGAGTATTTTCTTCAATCTGCAGATTATATAGAGAAATATGATTGGGATTCATATCAATCGCTTTTTCAAGGGTATAACGCCAGTCTACAATACTCTGTCCGGGTACAGCAAAAATAAGGTCTATATTATAGTTATCAAAATACTTATCTGTTAGACTAATTTTTTCAACAGCCTCTGCTGCTGTATGTTTTCTACCCAGGAATTTCAATTCCTTATCATGAAATGATTGAACACCAAGGCTGAGTCTATTCACTCCTGCTTCCCGATAGCCGGATAATTTTTCTTCAGTCAGGGAAAATGGGTTGGCCTCCATGGTTATTTCTCCCGTAATTGGACTTCCGAACTCTTTTTTTATAAGTCCCATTAAATCAGACAACTGTTTTGGAGTCATTAATCCCGGGGTACCACCACCGATATATATAGTTTCGATTCCAGATATATTAAATATTTTATATATATCAATTTCTTCTTTAGTTTCTTCTTTAATCTTTTCATCAATCTCATTTTTTATCTCTTCTTTAGTCACTTCCTTAGTTTCATCTCTATACAACTCATTTGCCTCGGAATTATCATTCATATATCTATCCATTCTATTTTTACTGCATTTTTTATTTATTAGTAAAGAATAAATAAATATTTCCTTTTTTAAACACTTCAGAAAATCTTCCATTTGAAGAGAACTATAATTGACTGAATAAAAATCACAGTACCTGCATTTCCCCTGACAAAAAGGGATATGCAGGTATAGAGCAAAAGAACTTGAATTATTCATCATCATCACGCTGAAGTACTGCCATAAAAGCCTCCTGAGGGATTTCTACCTTACCTACCATCTTCATTCGTTTCTTACCCTCTTTCTGTTTCTCCAGAAGCTTTCTTTTACGACTGACGTCTCCACCATAACACTTGGCCAGTACATTTTTCCTGAGAGCCTTTATATTTACCCTGGCTACAACTTTATTACCGATCGCTGCTTGAATTGGTACTTCATACATTTGACGTGGTATCAACTTTTTCAGTTTCCTGGCAAGGGAGCGTCCTTTACCTTCTGCATTATCCTGATGGACTATTGTAGAAAGGGCATCAACAGGTTCTCCACTCATCAGAATATCAAGCTTGACCAGATCACTCTCTTTATATCCGACAAATTCATAATCAAGTGTTGCATAACCGCGGGTTCTCGATTTTAGAAGATCAAAGAAATCAGTGATTAATTCACTTAAGGGTATTTCATATGTCAATTCTACACGGTTTTCGTCAACATATTGCATATCTTTAAATTCACCACGGTTCTCCTGACAAAGTTCCATAGCCTGACCGACAAATTCATCCGGAAGATATATTTCTGCTTTAACATATGGTTCTTCTATTTTTTCAATCTCATTTACTTCAGGGAATTCAGCTGGATTCTCAATCTCCATAACCTCACCATTGATGTCAGTTATCCGATATTCAACACTGGGGGCAGTAATAACCAGGTCAAGGTCATATTCTCTCTCAAGACGTTCCTGAATTATTTCCATATGGAGTAATCCCAAGAATCCTACCCTGAAACCAAAACCAAGTGCCTCTGATGTCTCCGCTTCAAATGTCAGCGAAGCATCATTTAACTGTAATTTTTCCAGGGCGTCATTCAACAAACCGTAATCTGCATTATCTGTAGGATAGAGCCCACTGAAAACCATAGGTTTTACTTTTTTGTATCCCTCAAGCGGCTCTGCTGCAGGGTTTTCTACAAGTGTGATGGTATCACCAACACGACAGTTCTTAACATCCTTGACACCAGCTATTATATAACCCACCTCACCAGCAGTCAGCTTTCCTGTCTTCTTCATATCAGGTTGAAAAACACCAACTTCATCTACCTCATATTTCTTATTATTGGCCATCATCTTAACCTTCTGACCGGGTTTAACTTTCCCGTCTACTATACGTACATAGGCAACAACACCCTGATATGAATCATAAAATGAATCAAATACAAGAGCGCGCAGAGGTTTATCTAATGTATCATCCGGGGCAGGAATATGTTTAATAATTGCATCAAGAATCCCCTTTATGCCTGTCCCATCCTTGGCACTTGCGAGTATAGCATTATCTACATCAAGACCAACATCCATCAATTGTTCCTTTACCCAATCAGGATTTGCACTTGGTAAATCTATTTTGTTGATAATAGGTATAATCTCCAGATCATGTTCCAGAGCCAGATATATATTAGCCAGGGTTTGGGCTTCAACACCCTGTGAAGCATCTACCACCAGCAGTGCCCCTTCACAGGCCGCCAGACTCCTTGATACCTCATAGGCAAAATCAACATGACCGGGTGTATCAATCAGATTAAGCTCATAACCATTATAGTCCAGCCTTACTGCCTGGGCTTTGATAGTTATGCCTCTTTCCCGTTCCAGATCCATCTTGTCAAGTACCTGTTCCTGCATCTCTCGTTCAGTAAGTACCCCTGTATATTCAAGTAATCTATCAGCCAGGGTTGATTTCCCATGGTCTATATGTGCAATTATGCAAAAATTTCGTATATGATTGGTTTTCACCAGTTTGCCTCCTTCAATTCCTCATCTCTTCCACTAATTCTTAAATAATTATAACATTGACTGCTTTATTTATCAACAAGCCAAAACTTTCACATGGGAATACTAATCTCCCCACCAGATGTATTTAAATCCTGATGGGGAGTCCTCAACACTAACACCATATGTTAAAATAAAATTTTGTTATATATAGATTCTACTTAATCTCAATTCGGTCAATCGAGTACCTGCCAGAATTTTTAATTATAATCCTATTTGAGTTTATTGTTTGATTGAACACTACCCGTCCATTCCCGGTATTGCTTGGATATATCCTTTCCCAGTAAAAGTTATTCCAGTAAAAGAGATAAAAATAGGCGTCATGGTCATCAGAATAGACTGTAATCTTTTTAATCATACTATTGCCAGGGTTCCATCCAGTATCTCCTTCTCCAGGACGGACAATCCAGTAATCTGATTGATTGTTGTTGATATTCCGTATCTCTACTCTATCGGGATCAGCTACTATTTTCCCTTTTATTACCGTACCCTGTTCAATCCTGACATCAGCATCAATGGCGAATATCCCACCAGCTGTTCCATCAAAAGTACTTCCATTGCTGATTCTCAATTTGTCTCCACCAGCCACAAGGGTACCTCGAACCTTTGCTCCATTATTTATGGAAACAGTACCATTTCTGGTATAAATCATCTGTGTCTCAATCTTCCCACTCTGGATAACAATATCGGCCCTCTTCGCATAAACTAATCCATTTACACTTGCCCCATTCCTGATTGTGAGCCCCTGAGCCTCTGTGTAAATAATACCAGAAAATTTATATTGATTATTCCCGCTGGCACCACCTTCAAGAGTTATCCTATTCCCACTATGATACAATTCCAGGTTGTCAAATCTATCCCCACTATTGATACTACTCCCCCCAGTAAGATGAAGGTCGTTTTCAACAAATAGAAATAACTTTCCATTCCCACGCACAATTATTTTCCCACTTGAATCAAAATTAAGATTCCGAACCCTAAGCATAACATCACCAAAGCGTGTGTCTATTTCCAGAGTGGATTTAACCATAAGGTTATTATAATATGTATTGTTTCGTATTACAGTAGAAGAAGACCAATTATCAATCGTTTCACTGCCTTTATTGTTCAGACCCATGGGGGGCTGCTTGAATTCAGGGAATTCAGGCAAAATCTGCCTTTCACCTGGTCTCACGGGTGTCTGTGAACTTCCTAACCCGCCTATATACAACTCCATATCATAATCTGTTAAATTATTTAAATTCATTTCACCTATTTCAATCTTTACTGTAGCAAAAATTGTTGTAGAACAAAACACAAGCATTAAAGCAAGACTTATAATAAGGATCATTCTTTTCATTAAATCAACCTCCCTGTTAAATTCTTTTTTTATATTATGTTAAAAACTATTAGCCAGAGACATAATCATGGCAATTTCAATGAACATAATTGCGTAATCTGTATCTTGATACTATCTATATGTATAATCATCTTGATAATAGCTATATGCGCGATACCACCTATAAGATTAACGTTTCTCGAAATTTATAATAAGTAGACCGGAATCCTCTATACCATCCCTGATATAAATTGGTTGCATACTAAAATTCCAACCCTGATAAATATTAGTCCATTCCGGGTTCTCAGCAAAAATATCACTGATTAAATTATTAATAAGACTTTTATCCAGAAGTCCTACATTTGTCCGTATTCTGAGTTTTATTCCTTCTTCTGCAAGATATCCCTTTATAATATTCATCAGTTGAGTTCTGGATCTTGCTGTATTTTCTGCTGCCATATAATTCAAGTTTAGTGTATTGGCCATCTCCTCATACAAACCCCGGTCAGTATATTGTAGGTCATTTTTTATTTGTTGAAAATAACTGGCATTTGAAGCAGGATACTCATTTTGATTCCAGGTGTATTTTATACGAAGTGCAGCATCATTTACCAGATACTCATTATAAAGCAGATCATTATAATTGTGATAATAGGAAGATATCTGGGTAAGATCCAGGTGATAGTATTTCCCATTGATGTTGACCAGATTCCAGGCATGGTTTTCATTATCCAGGCTGCCAACTACTATTTGATTGTCTACACCTGCCTCTTTCAACATTAGATATGTAAATAGCGCATATCCCTGACAGGTAGACCTACCCTGAAGTGCATCATAGGCAGAATACCTCTGCTTATAATCATCATATTCAACATTTACCGCAATATAGTCTGTAATACTCTTAATCTTCTGGTGAATATTCATTGACGGCCTTATAATGCTATCAATTAAAGATTCAACCCTTTGAAATACATATTTATCTTCTGATGAATTATTGTAATAATTAACACTTATACTTATTTCTACATCCTGCGAGCTGCCCTGTAATCTTATCTGCCAGTCCTTTATGGTATATCTTGTATAATTATCTGTCCTACCTATTGCAACTCTAACAGCTTCTTTTAACTGATTAATATCTATATTATCATATCCGGTATTATAATTAAATACTATCTCTTCATCTTTTTCAGTCATTCTACTTATGAGCTCTGATATAAAGAGTTCTTCTTCAAATCCAGCCAGTACATTTGATGTTACAACAATGAATATACCCAGTAATATAAATGCTAATGTAAGTCCTTTTTTTTGATACAACATAATATCCTCCTAATCCTCAAAAAGTCCTTTTTTTAAGCCATTGACCTGACTTAATGCTATCAATTAAAGCTATAACCACGTTTAGTCGGGTTTATCTTTTGGGTTTATCTTTTGGGTTCTTCTTTTAAACTATATCTATTAT
>JBKGXW010000002.1:0-73868 GCA_046546395.1 Halanaerobiales bacterium | reverse complement strand
CGCTTGACTGGCAGTCAAGAGGCCAGGGGTTCAAGTCCCCTTATCTCCACCAAAAGAGCAGAAGTTTGAGGTTAGGAGTTGGAAGTTAGAAGACTTCTACTGAAATTTTCAAATGTAAATAGAAATATTCAATCTCATAACATGTCAGGAGTATGGAACAATTAGAGTGCTTTAGATAGGATTTGTCTAACCTCTAACATTCAATCTCCAACATCCAAAATGGAGGGGTGCCCGAGTGGCTAAAGGGAGCAGACTGTAAATCTGCCGGCGATGCCTACGAAGGTTCGAATCCTTCCCCCTCCACCATATGCGGGAATAGCTCAGTGGTAGAGCATCACGTTGCCAACGTGAGGGTCGCGAGTTCAAATCTCGTTTCCCGCTCCATTATATACAACAACACCTAAACGGTGTTTTTTTCGTAATATATAGTCTTAAATCAGATAAAAAATGATTACCAATAAGGGTAGTAACTACATATAATGGAAGAGTAATAATATTAAATTATTATATATGTAAAAAAATATGAGATAATTCCTTATGTTTTTCTTGACAAGTGGATTCCTTTTCTATATAATTAATTAAAATATGATTTATCATAGAAAATTAAATACATCTATTTTTGAAATACTGTGATCAGGGAAAGTAGTCTAGTGCTGGGGTCAAAAGCGAGCCGGTGTTGGTGTGAGACTGGTAGACAATGGCTTAGATGAAGTTCCCCTGGGAGTTATAAGGCTGAAAGTAAGAAGATATAGTAGGTCTTATCGGCTGTCAACCGTTAACAATGACGGGTTATATAAATGAAGTAGAATCCTTCTTCAGTTTTATTTCGTTTAATACGGAATAATCAGTGAATTTATGTAGCTTTAAAGGATGGTATAGCAGAATAAACTCTGTTCCTTTACGGGAACGGAGTTTTTTGATTTCTAAGGGTTTTGTAAATTTTAAGAGAACACAGTAGGGAAATTGTTGGTGTTATGATCTTGGTTCGATTAGTAAGTTAGTCAAAAGGCAACACAAGAAAGACGTACGTAAGAAGATTTAAAAAAATTAAGAGGTGATTAATTATGAAACAGGATTTGTATGGTTATCTGGGGCCAGCAGGGACATTCAGTGAAGAAGCTGCATTACAGTATTTTAAGAGTGGGGATAAATTATTACCACTCCGTTCTTTCAATCAAATATTTGAAAAACTACAGACTGGTGAGATCATTAGAGGGGTTATCCCGATTGAGAATTCTCTGGAGGGAGCAGTTAAGTTGTGTATGGATTTGTTGTATTCAAGTTCATATATAGTTGTAGTAGATGAAATAATACTCCCTGTAAAACATTATTTAATGGCAGAGCCGGGCACAGAGTTAAAAGATATTGAAGAAATCTACTCTATATCTCAAATTATAGGTCAGACAAATAATTTCATTAGTGAAAATCTTTCAGAAGCAGTTATTAATTATACCGGCAGCTCTGCTCAGGCGGCTCAGTTAGTACAGGGTCAACCAGCTAAGGCAATGATAGGGTCAAAAAGGGTCAGTGAGATATATGGACTGGATATTCTGGCAGAAGAGATTCAGGATATGTCAAATAATTACACCCGGTTTTTTGTTCTGGCTAATAAGTTAGATATAAGGGATGAATTCCCAGAAATGGACGAGGAATATAAAACATCAATTATATGCGCCCCTGAGATAAATGAGTCTGGAGTACTGTATAATATTCTGGCAGAATTCAAGAGAGAGAATATAAATTTAACCAGGATTGAGTCACGACCTACAAAGAGACAGTTGGGAGAATACATTTTTTATATTGACTTAGAAGGTCACCAAAAAAATCGCCATGTCAGGGTTGCTTTAGAGGGTATAGAGAAAAAATCAGTTTTTTTCAAAATTTTAGGTAGTTATGTTAAAGGAGAAATGATTTCTGAATAGAAGTATAAATTATGATAAGAAAAATAGAAAGAATAAGTAAATTAAAATCAAAAGTAAGTTAAGATGAAAGCAATTAATCAGAAGCATTTACCTAGTGCTTCTGATTTAATTACTTAAATAAGAAGGGAGTATTGAACATGGTTATAATTAAAAATAAATATGATCAATTAGTACGAGAGGAAATACATACTCTAAAACCTTATATACCTGGTAAGCCCATTGAGGAAGTAAAAAAAGAATATGGATTGGATCATATAACAAAGCTTGCTTCCAATGAAAATCCACTAGGTGTTTCAGAGAGGGTTAAAAAAGCAGTGGCAGAAGAACTGGATAATATGTTCAGGTATCCTGATGGAGGCTGCCGTATTATCAAAAAATCGCTGGCTGACAAACTAAGAATCACAGAGGATATGCTCTTATTTGGAAACGGTTCTGATGGATTATTGAAGGTAATTGGAGAAGCATTTATTAATAAAGGTGATCAGGTTGTAATATCAGATCCTACTTTTGTGGAATACATTTTTGTATCCAATCTGATGGGTGCGGAAATCAAAAGGGTTAAGATGGTTTCTTATAATCAGGATATAAAGAAACTAATTGAGATGGTAACAAATAAAACTAAAATTGTTTTTCTGACCAGTCCACATAATCCTGCAGGTACAATAATAAAAGATAAAGAATTGAAATATTTTATGGAAAGTATTCCAAGTGATGTCCTGGTAATATTGGATGAGGCCTATTATGAGTATGTACAGGATGAAGAATATCCTGATGTACTGGAATATATTAAGGAAGGTTACCCAATTATTGCCCTGCGTACTTTCTCAAAGGCATATGGACTTGCGGGATTAAGAATAGGTTATGCCATTGGTGAAGCGGGACTCATAGGCTTACTTTCTAAAGCCAGAGAACCATTTAACGTAAATAGGATCTCTCAGATAGCCGCCAGAGCCGCTCTTGAGGATGAAAATTTCCTGAAGAGAGCAGTAGAAGTTAATGAAGAAGGAAAAAAGTATCTGTATAAAGAATTGGAGGCAAGGAATATTGATTATGTACCAACTGAATCAAACTTTATATTGGTAAATATTGAGCAAGATTCAATTGAAGTGTTTAATAAACTGCTTAAGATGGGTGTTATAATAAGGCCAGGCAAGCCTCTTGGCTATCCAGGGCATATACGTGTAACTATAGGATTAGCGGAAGAAAATAAAATCTTTCTAAACAGTATTGACAAATTACTGGCTGAGTAATATAATTAATAATTAAATAATGGTTAAGTAAATTAAATGGTACTGCAGAAGAGTAGAAAAGCAGGGAGGTATTTTTATGAATAGTGATGCAATAAAAAAAGGGATAGATAAAGCACCTCATAGGTCCCTTTTATATGCTCTGGGACTTGACGAAGAAGATTTAGATAAACCAATAATCGGAATAGCCAATGCGGCAAATGACATAATTCCAGGACATAAACATTTAAATCAGATTTGTGAAGAGGTTAAGAGTGGGGTCTATAGTGCAGGTGGAACACCGATCTCTTTTTCAACTATAGGTGTCTGTGATGGTATTGCCATGGGTCATGAAGGTATGAAGTATTCACTTCCCAGCAGGGAACTGATTGCTGATTCAGTGGAAACTATGGTCAGGGCCCATCGTTTCGACGGACTTGTATTGATACCAAATTGTGATAAAATTGTGCCAGGCATGCTAATTGCCGCAATGAGACTTAATATTCCTACTGTCGTAGTAAGTGGGGGGTCAATGCTGGCAGGTAGGTATAAGGGTAAATCCATTGACCTGCATAATGTCTTTGAAGCAGTAGGTGCTGTGAATGCAGGTAAAATGGATGTAGAAGAGTTAAAAGAAATAGAAAAGGTGGCATGTCCGGGTGTTGGATCATGTGCCGGTATGTTTACAGCAAACTCCATGAACTGCCTAACCGAAGTAATGGGCCTGGGGTTACCAGGAAATGGAACTATACCTGCAGTCTTTGCTGAGAGAAAGAGATTAGCAAAACAGGCTGGTAGAGCTGTTTTAGACATGGTCAGGAAGGATATACGTCCACTTGATATCTTTACCAGAGAGTCAGTTGAGAATGCGATTGCTGTTGACATGGCTCTTGGATGTTCAACCAATACAGCATTACATCTTCCGGCAATTGCCCATGAAGCAGGGCTGGATTTTGAATTGCAATTAATAAATGAAGTTGGAAAAAATGTACCACATATCTGTAGTTTGACTCCCGCCGGGAAAAATCATATTGAAGATCTCTATTTTGCTGGTGGAATACAGGCAGTAATGAAGGTTTTATCTGATGGTGGTTTAATTAATGGAGATGTTATGACTGTTACAGGTAAAACAATTGCAGAAAATCTGAAAGAAGTAGACTCTATAAACCATGATATTATAAAGCCTCTTGATGATCCTTATCATAAAGAAGGTGGTCTGGCAATTCTCAGTGGTAATATAGCTCCAAAAGGTTCAGTTGTTAAGCAGGCTGCAGTAGCAGAAAATATGTTGGTGCATGAAGGACCTGCCCGTGTTTTCCAGGGAGAAGAAGCTGCAGTAAAAGCTATATCGGATGGTGATATCAATCCAGGTGATGTAGTGGTTATTGCTTACGAGGGTCCAAAAGGTGGACCAGGTATGAGAGAAATGCTTACACCTACTTCCTCACTTGCAGGTATGGGTCTTGATGATAGTGTTGCATTAATTACAGATGGACGGTTCTCTGGTGCTACCCGGGGTGCTGCTATAGGTCATGTCTCTCCAGAAGCTGCTTTAGGTGGGCCTATAGGAATTATACAGGAAGGTGATATTATCAGTATTAATATGCCGGAAAAGGCCCTGAATCTGAAGTTAAGTGAAGATGAGTATCAAAAGAGATTAAAGGCCTTTAAACCTGAGTTAAAGGAAAGTCATGGATATATCAAGAGATATGCAAGATATGTAGATTCTGCCGACAAGGGTGCAGTGGTTGACTAGTTAATAGTTCAATCTATATTATAGTTAATAGTAGTAAAGACTATATTTATATGATAAGATTATAATTAACAGTTAAATAAAGAAAGTATAAGTAGTAGGTAGAAGGGTGTACTTTTCATTTCGCGCTAACAGATTCCTGTTGGTCGGGATTTTATATTATCCTTAAATGGATTAAAGATTTCCGCCATAATATTGGTAAAGATATAAAAACCAATATTCAGTATTAGGATTCTGTTAGCCAAATACCCTGGGATACTATGCCCGGGGATTTTTAGTTTTACATTAAAGATCGATCATTGGTCAAAAGTTTATTTAGCCTATATATAAATAATACTATAAGGGGTGATTTGATGGCAAAGTTATCAGGGGCTGAAATTTTTATTGAGTCTTTGAAAAATGAAAAAGTTGATGTTCTTTTTGGATATCCCGGCGGGAGTGTAATCCCCATCTATGATTTATTATATGATGCACCATTTAAACATGTTTTGACAAGACACGAGCAGGGAGCAGTTCATGCTGCAGACGGATATGCAAGAAGTACCGGTAAGGTTGGTGTCTGTATATCTACTTCAGGACCGGGTGCAACTAATCTAGTGACTGGTCTTGCAACAGCATATATGGATTCTGTACCGGTGGTCGCATTTACAGGTCAGGTTGCGACAAGTATGATCGGTAAAGATGCCTTTCAGGAAGCCGATATTAAGGGTATAACTATGCCTATTACCAAACATAATTATCTGGTTTCAGATGTAAAAGATCTGGCAAAGACTATTAAGGAGGCTTTTTACATAGCCAGGACAGGAAGGCCTGGTCCGGTTCTGATAGATATGCCTGTTGATATAAGTAAAGCCTATGCAGAATTTGAATATCCGACAGAAGTCGACTTACCTGGTTATAATCCTTTATATGAAGTTGATCTGGAGAGAGTAAAAGAAGCAGCAGAGCTTATTAATAGCTCTATGAAACCTGTTGTCTTTGCAGGTGGGGGTGCGATTATAGCTGATGCTGGTGAAGAGTTAAGGGAATTTGCCCAGAAGACCAAAATACCGGTCATTACATCACTAATGGGACTTGGAGTATATCCCGAAAATAATGAATTATCACTGGGTATGCCGGGTATGCATGGCAGCAGATATGCCAATTATGCCTTAACTGAAACGGATTTGATTATTGCTGTAGGGGTTCGTTTTGATGACCGGGTTACCGGTAAACTGGATACCTTTGCTTCAAATGCAAAGATAATTCATATCGATATCGACCCTGCGGAAATTAGCAAAAATATGGATACATTTATTTCTCTTATAGGTGATGCCAAAGGCGTCATGTCTGAGTTGATTCCCCTTGTAGAGGAAACAGATAAGTCTGAATGGCTGCAGCAGATAAGTGACTGGAAGGAGAATCATCCTTTATTTTTTGAAGATAACAGCGATGAAATTAAGCCGCAGGCGGTTATACGGGAACTGGATAAATTGACAGGCGGCAAGGCAGTAATAGTAACAGAGGTTGGACAGAACCAGATGTGGGCTGCTCAGTATTATAATTATTCAATATCACGTAATTTTCTCAGTTCCGGTGGACTTGGAACAATGGGATATGGTCTGCCAGCAGCGATGGGAGCTCAACTGGGAAGACCTGATGATATTGTAATAGATATTTCAGGTGATGGTAGTTTTCAGATGAATCTCCAGGAACTCTGTACAATAAATAATTATGATCTGCCTGTTAAGGTTATTATCCTTAATAATAGTTCTCTTGGCATGGTTAGACAATGGCAGGAATTATTGTATGATAAACGTTATTCCTCTACAATACTGAAAAATCCCGATTTTGTAAAGTTAGCAGAAGCATTCGGTATTAAAGGCATTCGTGTTAAAGAGAAAAGTGAGTTAAATGTCGCTTTGAAGGAAGCTTTAGAACATGATGGGCCTGTTGTTATGGATATAATTGTTACGCAGGAAGAGAATGTCTGGCCGATGGTTCCCGCTGGCGCAGGAATACATGAAATGATAGGGGGTTAGCAAAATGAAACACAAACATGTTTTATCAGTTACTGTGGCTAATCATCCTGGTGTTTTAAGTCGTATTACCGGGTTGTTTAGTCGGAGAAATTTCAATATCAACAGTCTGAATGTAGGAGAAACTGAGAATCCAGAATACTCAAGAATGACTATTGAAGTTCATGCTGATGATCGGACTTTAGATCAAGTTAAAAAACAACTTAATAAATTAATTGAAGTTATTAATATTACAGAACTGGACAGAAGTAATATCGTTGATCGGGATCTGGCTTTGATAAGAGTCAATTGTACCAGAGAACACCGTTCAGAGATAATACAAATTGTTGATACATTCAGGGGGAAAGTTGTTGATCTTTCCACAGACAGTATTATGGTCGAAGCTACAGGTACTGAGAATAAAATTGAAGCCCTGATTGAAATTTTGAGGGACTTTGGTATCAAAGATATAGTTAGGACCGGCATAGTCGCTCTTAATCGCGGTCAGATTGTGGATTAATTCAACTCTGCCAGTTTATACTAAACATAGTGTAGGGGAGTAGTTTCTTCTAGTATATTTCCTTGCTATTTCCTTACTTATATAATAAAGAATTACATTTAAATTTTATTAAACTTAAATCTAAGAAATTATGGCTGACAGCCAATTTATCTAAACTATTTAAAAAATGGGAGATGATCAATTATGTTGGAAATGTATTATGATAAGGATGCAAATTTGAGTGAGCTGGAGGATAAGACTATTGCCATTATTGGTTATGGTAGTCAGGGTCATGCTCAGGCCCAGAATTTAAAAGAAAGTGGTCTTAATGTAATTGTAGCTGAAGTAGAGGGTTCTGCTAACTATAAACTAGCTGTTGAGGATGGTTGGGATGTCTATGAAACTTCGGATGCTGCTAAGAAAGCAGATATCGTACAGATACTGATTCCTGATGAAGTACAGAGTAAGGTATACAAAAGTGTCATTGAGCCAAATTTAGAAGAAGGAAATGCACTGGTATTTTCACATGGTTTCAATATTCACTTTGGCCAGATTGTACCACCTGCAAATGTTGATGTATTTATGATTGCTCCAAAGAGTCCTGGTCATCTTGTTAGAAGAATGTATCAGGAAGGAAAAGGTGTTCCTGGTCTAATAGCTGTTGAGCAGGATTATACCGGCAAGGCAAAAGATATTGGCCTCGCTTATGCTAAAGGTATTGGTTGTACAAGGGCTGGCGTTATTAAAACTACTTTTAAAGAAGAAACAGAAACAGATCTCTTTGGTGAGCAGGCTGTTCTATGTGGTGGTACTACTGCATTGATCAAGGCTGGTTTTGAAACTTTAACAGAGGCTGGATATCAACCAGAGGTTGCATACTTTGAGTGTCTTCATGAATTGAAGCTAATTGTTGATCTACTTTATGAAGGTGGATTATCCAAGATGAGATATTCTGTAAGCGATACTGCACAGTATGGTGATATTACAGTGGGTCCACGCTTAATTGATGATAGAGTTAAGGCAGAGATGAAGGATGTATTGACTGAGATTCAGAATGGTAACTTTGCCAAGAAGTGGATTCTGGAAAATCAGGCTAACAGGCCTCATTATAATGCCCTTACTAAAAATGACGAAGATTCACTACTTGAAAAGGTTGGTAAAAAACTGAGGGACATGATGCCCTGGATAGAATCATAGGGAGTGATTAGATAATGGGTCGGATTAAAATTTTTGATACTACTCTAAGGGATGGTGAACAATCCCCTGGGGTCAGCCTTATTGCTGAAGAAAAACTGGCAATAGCTAGACAATTGGCCCGCTTAAATGTAGATGTTATTGAAGCAGGTTTTCCTATTGCTTCAATAGGTGACTTCCAATCAGTAAAAGAAATTGCTGATAATGTCAGGGATGTAGAAATAGCTGGACTGGCCAGGTCAAATTATAAGGACATTGACCGGGCCTGGGAGGCTTTAAAGGGTGGGGAAAACCCACGCATACATGTCTTTATTGCCACATCACCTATTCACATGAAATATAAATTAAGAATGACTGAAGAACAGGTGCTGGAGAAGGCAGTTGATGCTGTAAAATACGCTGCTAAATATACCAGCAATATAGAGTTTTCAGCTGAGGATGCTTCGCGTAGTGAAGTAGAGTTTCTTTCCCGTATATTTGAGGAGGTAATTAAAGCTGGGGCAAAGGTTTTGAATATACCTGACACCGTTGGTTATGCTGTTCCTGGTGAATTTGGTAGGATGATCGCTGATGTCAGGAATAATGTATCCAATATAGATAAGGCAGAAATCAGTGTTCACTGTCACAATGACCTGGGTCTTGCTGTTGCCAACAGCCTGGCAGCTATAGAAAATGGAGCCAGACAGGTAGAGGTTGCGGTAAACGGTATTGGTGAAAGGGCAGGTAATACTGCTCTGGAAGAATTAATAATGACACTTAGGACCAGAAAGGATTTCTTTAACCTGGATATCGCACAGGATACAACCCAGATTATGAGATTGAGTAAAATGGTTTCTAACTTTACCGGTATGGAAATCCAACCCAACAAGGCTATTGTAGGTAAAAATGCCTTTGCCCATGAATCAGGTATACATCAGGATGGTGTTATCAAGGAACGTACTACCTATGAGATCATGGATGCACAGAGTATCGGCCTGGAACAGAATGCCCTTGTGCTGGGGAAACATTCCGGCCGTCATGCTTTCCATGATTTTGTAGATGACCTGGGATATGAGCTTGATAATGAAACCTTTGAAGATGTATTCCGTAAGTTCAAGGATTTAGCCGATAAAAAGAAAAAACTCAGTGCTGTGGATATTGAAGCAATAATAAATAATAAAATCTATGCTGCCCAGAGTATCTATGAACTGGAATATGTATCTGTAAATACCGGTAATACAATTCTTCCAAATGCCACGCTGAAACTTAAGAAGGAAGATCAGGTTCTTGAAACTGCAGCCTGTAGTGGTGATGGTCCGGTAGACGCTATATTTAAGGGGATTAATGATATTATTGATATCGATAATATTACTCTGATTTCCTATAAAATAGATGCTGTCACAGAGGGAACAGATGCCCTCGGTGAGGTTATTATTAAACTCGAAATAGAAGGTAAAACCTATATCGGACACTCTGCTCAGACTGATATTACCTATGCCAGTGCTCTGGCATATCTGGATGCTATTAATAAATATATGACTGTAATTAAGAATAAAGGCTAGGATAATTACAATTTCGCTCAAGTATAAATAATGAAGTCCAATTCAATCAAGCCAATTAATGAAGTCCGAAATTTTGCTATTACTTCATTCAGTTTAACAGCAAAATTTCTGGGCTAAATAGATTTTCCATATAAGTAAAATAAGGGAGGGATAAATAATATGGGGATGACGATGGTAGAGAAGATTATCGCCGCTCATACTGAATATGATACAGTAAAACCAGGCCAGATAGTCAATGCAAGGGTTGATATGGTTCTGGGTAATGATGTAACAACCCCTGTAGCGATCAAGGAATTTAATAAGATCGGCGTAGACAAGGTTTTTGATAAGGATAGGGTGGCAATTGTGCCTGATCACTTTACTCCCAATAAGGATATTAAATCTGCGGAGCATGCCAAAATGATCAGAGAATTTGCCCGTAAATATGAAATCACCAATTATTTTGAAATAGGACAGATGGGTATAGAACACTGCCTGCTGCCGGAAAAAGGGCTTGCCTTACCTGGTGAGATAATAATCGGTGCCGACTCACATACCTGTACCTATGGCGCATTAGGCGCGCTGGCTACCGGTGTGGGTAGTACAGATATTGCTGCTGCGATGGCAACAGGATATCTGTGGTTCAGGGTACCTGAGACCATTAAATTTGTATATAAAGGTGAATTGAATCCATGGGTAAGTGGTAAAGACCTTATTTTATACACTATTGGAGATATAGGTGTAGATGGGGCCTTATATCAGGCTATGGAATTTACTGGAGAAGTTATCGAAAAACTCTCTATGGACGGCAGAATGACCATGTCAAATATGGCTATTGAAGCCGGAGGAAAATGTGGTCTGATTGCCTGTGATGATAAGACAGAAGAATATTTGACAGATAGAGCCCAGAGGGATTACACTTCATATAATAGTGACCCTGATGCAAGTTATGCACAGGTTATCGAATATGATGTAAGCAAAATTGAGCCCCAGATAGCATTTCCACATCTGCCGGAAAATACACGTCCCGTAAGTGAAGCCGGTCATGTCAAGATAGACCAGTCTGTTATTGGATCATGTACAAATGGCCGTATTGAAGATTTAAGGATTGCTGCTGAGGTTCTCAAGGGTAAGAAAGTACATCAGGATGTCAGGTGTATTATCTTTCCTGGAACTCAGGAGATCTACAAACAAGCTGTAAAAGAAGGTCTTGTAGAGATATTTATCGATGCAGGTGTTGCTTTCAGTACTCCTACCTGTGGACCATGTCTGGGAGGACATATGGGTATCCTGGCAAAAGGCGAAAAAGCGATTGCTACTACCAATCGTAACTTTGTTGGTAGAATGGGTCACCCTGAGAGTGAAGTTTTTCTCTCCAATCCTGCTGTGGCTGCTGCTTCAGCAATTAAGGGTTATATCGTAAGCCCGGAGGAGGTAAAATAATGAAGTTAACAGGAAAAGTTTTTAAATATGGAGATAATGTTGATACTGATGTTATAATACCTGCTCGTTATCTGAATAGTTCTAATCCAGAGGAACTGGCTAAACACTGTATGGAAGATATAGATGAAAATTTTGCAAAAGAGGTAGAAGAAGGAGATATCATAGTAGGTGGAAGAAATTTCGGTTCAGGTAGTTCCAGGGAGCACGCTCCTTTATCTATCAAGGCCGCAGGTGTCTCCTGCGTAATTGCAGAAAGTTTTGCCCGTATTTTCTATCGTAATTCAATAAATATTGGTCTACCTATTCTTGTTTCTAAGGAGGCAGCTGATAATATAGAAGCTGGTTCCAGAATCGAGGTTGATCTTGATACAGGTAAGATTACTGACTTGGACAATAATCAGACATATCAGGCTGAACCATTTCCTGAATATATGCAGGAACTTATTAAAGCTGGCGGTCTGATTGAAAAGGTCAAAAAGGAGGTGGGATAGATGCCGAAAATTGCATTGATTCCCGGTGATGGTATCGGTAAAGAGGTAGTCAGAGAGGGTATGAAGGTTCTAAACTTTTTTAATGATAAAGAGGGTCTGAACTTCAGTTTCGATGAGTTTGACCTCGGTGCAGACAGGTATCTGAAAACCGGAGAATTAGTACCAGATGAGGTGTTAAATGAGCTGGAGAACTTTGATGCTATTTATCTGGGTGCTGTCGGCGACCCGTCTGTACAGCCCGGTGTACTTGAAAAGGGAATTTTATTGAAACTCCGCTTCTATTTTGATCAGTATGTTAACCTTAGACCGGTAAAGTTATATAACGAAAAATTTACCCCGTTGAAGCATAAAACACCTGATGACATTAACTTCATGGTTGTACGTGAAAATACAGAGGGTATTTATGCCGGTGTGGGTGGAAATATGAAAATAAATACCCCTGATGAAATAGCTACTCAGGAGATGATTTCAACACGTAAGGGTGTTGATCGTATCATAAAATATGCCTTTGAGTATGCCAAAGAAACCGAAGGTAAGTTAACTGTCTGTGATAAGAGTAATGTGTTGACCTATGCTCACGGACTATGGCAGAGGGCATTTAAAGATATGGCCAAAAAATATCCTGATGTTGAGACAGACCACTATCTGATAGATGCCATTACAATGAAAATGGTCAGGAATCCAGAGATCTTTGATGTGATTGTAACCTGTAATATTTTTGGTGATATCATTACTGACCTGGGTGCTGAGCTTCAGGGTGGTATGGGTCTTGCTGCTTCAGGTAATATTAATCCTGATACAGTATCAATGTTTGAACCTGTTCACGGTTCCGCTCCAGATATTGCCGGACAGAATATAGCTAATCCACTGGCAGCTATTATGTCAGCCGGTATGATTATGGAATACCTTGGACATAGTGAACTTAACGATAAGGTTGATAATGCTGTCAGGAAGGCTCTCAATGAGAATATCCTGACAAAGGATATGGGTGGAGAACTTAGTACATCTGAACTCGGTGATGAGCTGGTCAAGATGCTTGAGGAAGCCTAGATACTGAAATACAATGGGAGGCTATTATGTCCTTATATTACATAATAGTTAAGCTTGGTGGTACCGTGTTGATGAAGACACCCTTGCAATTAGCAGGGGTGTTTTGTGTATATATAGGAGAGTGATAAGTGGTGGAAATATATTTTATCCGCTCGTAGTAGGCCGATTAGTAAGCTGCAAAGAAATTTTGCGCTCAATATTCTGGAATTTCACAAAAAGGGGTTGATTAATTATGTATGATCTGTTTTCTGAACGTATTAAGGATGTACCGAAATCCTTTATCAGGGAGATATTGAAAGTAGCGATTAATCCAGAGGTTATTTCCTTTGCAGGGGGTTTACCGAATAAAGACTTATTTCCAGTCAGTAAAATTCAGCAGGCAGCAAATATCCAGTTTGATGATTCCGGTAAGGATATTTTGCAATACAGCAGCACAGAGGGCTATTTACCATTAAGGGAATATATTGCAGCAAGGTATAAGGGAAAAAAAGGTTTAGATATATCTGCAAAGAACATTTTGATTACCAGCGGATCACAGCAGGCACTTGATTTACTGGGTAAGGTATTTATTGATGAGGGAGATGAAGTTATTATTGAAGAACCCGGTTATCTGGGTGCTATACAGGCTTTTTCTGTATATCAACCAGTGTTCCGAACAGTACAATTAAACGAAGAAGGTCTTAATCTAGATCAATTAAGAAGGGCATCAGAGGATTCAGAAGCCAAACTTATTTATTTAGTCCCAAATTTTCAGAATCCATCTGGGGTCTCATCAAGTGAGGATAATAGAATGGAAACTGCTAAACTGTTGAAAAATGAAAATATATATCTGATTGAAGATGATCCTTATGGTGAATTAAGATATGTGGGAGAGAATATCATATCCTTTAAAAAATTATTACCTGAGAAAACCATTTTACTTGGCTCTTTTTCAAAAGTGGTAGCTCCGGGATTCAGAATTGGCTGGATTGTAGCCCCAGATGATATTATGGATAAGTTAATAATAGCAAAACAGGCTACTGACTTACATACTAATTACATTGGGCAGCGAATAATTCATCAATTTCTGACAATGAATATGCTTGATGATCATGTAGAGAAGATTAAAAATAAATATAATCTACAGAGAGAAAAGATGTTATCTTCCATTGAAAAATATTTACCATCTGAGGTTAGCTCAACAAAACCAGAAGGCGGTATGTTCCTCTGGGTTACCCTTCCAGAAGAATTAAAGGCCAAAGATTTATTTGAAGAGGCCCTGAAAAGAAAGGTAGCCTTTGTACCTGGTGATCCCTTTTATGTAGGGAAAAAAGATATTAATACACTGAGACTGAATTTCTCCTGTGTCAATGAGGATAGGATAGAAGAGGGTATTAAGAGACTTCGAATGGCGATAGAGGAATTAATGGGGAGCCGTAAGCGTTCCGAAATATAAACTGGCAATACCGGACTTAAAAGGCAGGTCTGTGAATAAGGAATCTTATGGGCTTACAACGAGGGTGTCAATCTTGTGGACAAGGAATGTATAATTAAAAGTTGACTATCCCTATTCTGTTTGATACTACATATGATAATATAAGGATTCTTAAAGAAGGGAGTAGAGATTATGTTAGAAGAGAAACTTGCCAGTAGGGTTGGAGAGATGGAGAATGGGGAACTGGCTGGTCTGATGAGTTTGATTGCTAGAGATGACATCATTTCCTTTGCTGGGGGAATTCCTGATGAATATGTCTTTCCACATAATGAATTATGTGAATTAACAGAGCAGTTGTTTGAGGATTTTGGTTGTAAGGTTTTTCAATATAGTAGTACTGATGGTAGTCTTGAATTAAAGGAATATCTTGTTGAATTCCTGTCTAAAAGGGGAGTGATGACCAGTTCAGATGAATTAATAATTACCACCGGTTCACAGCAGGGGCTTGACCTGGTCAGCAAAATATTTATTGATCCTGGAGATGTAGTTTTTGTAGAGAAGCCCGGATATGTTGGTGGTATTGGTGCGTTTAAAAGTTATCAGGCAGATGTAATAGGTATCAATATGCTTGAAGATGGAATTGATATAGAACAGCTGGAAATGGAATTAAAGAGATGTACTCAGCAAGAAAAAAATGTTAAGTTTATTTATCTTGTACCGGATTATTCGAATCCTTCGGGAATACAGTTATCACTGCAAAAAAGGAAGCGGGTACTTGAACTGGCTGAAGAGTATGATTTCTATATACTTGAGGATACACCCTATAGCGAACTAGGTTATTTTGAGGAACGCTTACCTTATATAAAGGAACTTGATGATAATAATCGCGTTATCTTGATGGGTACATTTTCCAAATTTTTTATACCAGGAATGAGAGTAGCTTGGATTTCTGCTGAAGACCGGGTGATTGATATACTCTGTAGGGCCAAACAAAATACTGACCTTGCTTCAAATAATTATGGGCAGATTCTCCTGGCAGAAGCCGGTAAAGTAGGTTTAATGGAAAAACAACTGGAAAACGTAATACCATATTACCGCAAGAGACTGGAAGCTATGGGTAATGCACTGGGAAAATATATGCCTGGAGGTACATCATGGGCTGATACTAGAGGCGGTTTTTTTTACTGGCTTAAATTACCTGAGGATGTCACAGGACGAGAACTTTTTAAGAGGGCAATAAAGGAGAAGGTTGCCTTTGTTACAGGCAATTCGTTTTTCCCGGTTGATAGTGATGGTGACAATTATATCAGGCTTTCATTCTCTAAAACACCGGTCGATGATATAGATGAGGGTATTAAAAGGTTAGCCGGATTAATAAAGGAGGAGTTCTAAGGTACGGTAGTCTTTTTCTGAGTTAATCTTTTGTCGCTTATTTTTCTCTTGACAGAGGGGGTATTCATAATCTGTCTTATTGTGATAGCAGAGATTACAATTATTCCTCCAACAATCGACCAGGGGCCAGGCACCTCATTGAGAAGTAGTAATACCCAGATGGGATTTAGAATTGGTTCTATTACTGTAATTAGTATTGTTTCAAGTGCTGTCAATCTTTTGATAGCAATTGAATAAAGAATATATGGTATTCCTAACTGGACAACCCCTAATATAGTTAAGTAGATAAAACTGGCAGTTCCAGGGGATGAACCAAACATAAAAGGTAGCCCTATAATGGCTGTCAATATATTGCCCAGTAACACTGATTCCAGAGGAGACCCGTCCTTCTGCTTTCTCATAAATATAGTGAACAAGGCAAAGCTCACCCCACTAAATGCAGCAAGAATATTACCCCAGAATCCTGTCAGATTTAATTTATCAAGAAAGAAGAGTGTCATTCCAGCCATTACAGTTATTACTGAAATCCAGTCAATCAACTCATTCTTTTCTTTCAGGAAGACCGCAGCAATGATAGCAACATATATTGGTGCAGTGAATTGCAGGAGGATAGTATTTGCAGCTGTAGTCATCTTATTTGCGGAGACGAAAAGGATTACAGTTGCAGTATAGGCCAGAGCAGCACCGATTTGGCTCTTTGACCAGTTGAACTCTGGCTTTTTCAGGTAAACAAAAAGTATTACTGCTGAAATTGCACTCCTCATACCGGCAATAGCTATTGGATTCCAGTTTATCAACTTGATTAATAGTCCTCCCGTACTCCAGAGTGCAGCTGTCATAATAAGTAAGAAAATAAATTTTGAACGTTCAGTAAAATTATTATACATATTTTTAATCCTCCCTCAAGATATTGAGCTTAGAATAACATACATTTGTTATAATTGATTTAAGTTGAGTATATTATTATTTCAGTATTTTTGCAATCATAAAAAACCAGGACTGTACCGGTACGGTTTTGATGTACTTTTCAATTTATCATATGAACAAATTATTGTTAATTTTATTAAAGATAAAAAGGATATTTTAATAAATTGGCTAAATATATAATTGAGATTATAAAATATAGGAGATAAGATATGAAGTATATGAAATATAATACAGTTGTAGATTACATATTAAATCAAATAGATAAAGAAATGATTTATTTAAGAGAACTCTGTACAAAATATAAATCAACAGAAGATTAAAAGATTTTTAAAAATATATCGGGAACTTATTAAAAGTTGATAGAAATTACCTGGATATAATATAAGTTAAGGAAAGGATGATAAAAATAATGAGTAAAGAATATGAAGCATTTATTTTTGACCTGGATGGTGTTATTACAGACACAGCAGAATTCCATTTTAAGGCCTGGAAACGCCTTGCAGACGAAGAAGGTATCCCCTTTAATAGGGAGACCAATGAAGACCTACGTGGTGTATCCAGAAGAAAATCACTGGAGATTATTTTAAATGGCAGAGCGGCTTCAGAAGAAAGTATTGAAGAGATGATGGCCAGGAAAAATAGCTATTATCAGGACTTTATTGCTAGAATTACTTCAGATGATATGTTGCCGGGAGCAAAAGAGATATTGGAAGAGTTAAAAGAAAAGGGCTACAAGCTGGCTGTTGCTTCAGCAAGTAAGAATGCGAAGCCTGTCATTGAAAATCTTGATATTTCTGATATATTTGATACAATTTCTGACGGATATAGTGTAAAAAATACCAAGCCAGCACCGGATTTATTTCTACATACGGCTGAAAAAATGGGTGTGGAGCCTATAATGTGCGCTGTATTTGAAGATGCTGAGGCCGGGATAGAGGCTGCTCTGGAAGCCGGCATGACAGCGATAGGGATAGGACCTGAAGAAAGGGTGGGCAAAGCCCATTTCAGGTATGATGAAGTTAAGGATGTAGACCTGAATGAAATACTATCATAGCCAGAATTGTTCTGGATAAGATTTGCAGATTAATTGTGGATTCTAATAAATAAGACCTGTGTATGTATATATATTAGTATAAATCATAAAATGTCATTGACTTACAGGGTTAACTATGCTATAATTATGATAATTTAAATTAGAAATTAAATAAAAACCTTATCAAGAGAAGGCTGAGGGACTGGCCCGATGAAGCCCGGCAACCGGCATAAGCACGGTGCTAATTCCAGCAGGACATTTGTTCTGGAAGATGAGAAATAAGGAACTGACCTCTTCTTCTGGAAGGGGTTTTTTAATATCCAGGGTATATCTGCGCATAAGATAATATAAAACACTTCTATAAATATACCCATTAAGGAGTTGAGAGGATGAGTAGAGAAAAAAGCTTTGAAGAGATAAATAAGAAGATAGAGAAGGGCGAGGCTCTGGTATTAACTGCTGAGGAAATGTCTGACTTTGTTGATGAACATGGTGAGGATAAGGCACTGGAAGAAGTGGATGTTGTTACGACAGCTACCTTTGGTGCAATGTGTTCTAGTGGGGCATTTTTGAATTTCGGTCATGCTGATCCACCGATAAGGATGGGCAGGGTTTATCTAAATGACGTACTGGCCTATGCAGGAATAGCAGCAGTGGATGCCTATATCGGTGCCACTGAAGAATCAGAGATTCTTGGAGACCAGTATGGAGGTGCTCATGTAATAGAAGACCTTTTAAATGGTAAAGAAGTTCATCTTAGGGCCACGTCAAAGGGGACTGATTGTTATCCGAGAAAAGAATTAGATACTTATATAACTCTGGATGATATTAATCAGGCTTATTTATTTAACCCACGAAATTGTTATCAAAATTACTGGGTAGCTGTGAATTCTTCAGAGAAGATAATATATACTTATATGGGTCCTCTTTATGGGAATTATGGTAATGCAAGCTACAGCAGTGCCGGTCAACTGAGTCCTCTTTTGAATGATCCCTACTATAAAACAATTGGTATCGGCAGCAGGATCTTCCTCGGAGGGGCACAGGGTTATATCGCCTGGGAAGGGACACAACATAATCCTACTCGCGAGAGGATAGAGAACGGGATTCCAGTTGGCGGTGCGGGTACAATTGCTGTAATAGGTGATTTGAAAGAGATGAGTACAGAATATTTACGTGCTGCTACTATAACCAATTATGGAGTCAGTATGTATATGGGAATCGGTATTCCTATACCAATTCTAAATAAAGAGATGGTTCGTCATACAGCAATCAGGGATAAGGACATCTTTGTGACTATTGTTGATTACAGTGGTGGTTCACGTGATAACCCGGTTCTGGGAAGGGTTAATTACCAGCAGTTACGTTCAGGTCAAATAGTACTTGATAGTGGTAAAGAAGTGCCCACTGCACCATTATCAAGTCTCAATAAGGCCAGGAAGATAGCAAATGAGCTTAAGGATTGGATAAACAGGGGTGAGTTTTTACTTGAAAAACCCGTTCAGAACCTTTCTACTACCCGGAGTTTTAAACCACTAAAGATTAGAAAAGAGGATGATGTGTATGTATAGTAAAAGGGTTCAATTAGTTTATCATCCCAATAATGTTGATAAGCCTATTATTTATGATTTAATAAAACACTTTGATATAATTATTAATATTATACAGGCCAAAATATTGCCTGATGAAGAGGGTAAGCTTGTAATGGATATGGAAGCTACAGAAATGGAATTTATAGATAAGGGTGTAAAGTATTTATTAGAAGAAGGTGTTGATGTTCAGGTTCTGGAAGAAAGTATCATCTACAATAAGGATAATTGTATATTCTGCGGTGCCTGCACGGGTCTCTGTAAAGCGGGTGCGCTAAGTATGGATAAAGAGAACTGGGAGCTTATTGTGGAACATGAGAAGTGTTTGTTATGTGGTATGTGCGTTACAGCCTGTGCATTTGATGCACTTTCACTGGGGGTTAATGGTAACTAACGGCGAATTTTATGCTGAGTTAGATATTGTATTGCTTTTATTACAATATGGAATTATAACAATTATAAGAAATTCCAGACAATTGAATTATGTATAATATGCCACAGCAAAATTATAATAATGTGTTAGCAGGGAAAAGCTTTTGATAGTTTGTTAAAGTAAAGGAGATATTTTATGTATGAACCGCGTTTTTATAGGGATCAGAGTAAAACAAGACTGACTAAATTTTTAGTCTGTTATAAGGAAACAGATCTGTTAATATTTGCCCCAATCAAGTTGCCAGATCTCTGTTTTTCCACGGTTCGTAATCTTCGGATGAAGTTGGATTTCTTCATCGATGAGAATCCAGACTTTCTGACTAGTCTCTTACCCCTTCAGGTCCCTGAAGAGGCTGCAAAAGAAATCAGGGAAATGACCCAAGCCTCAACTATTGTAGGCGTTGGGCCCATGGCTGCAGTCGCAGGGGTTTTTGCTGAAAAAGTGGGATTGGCAGTATTGGAAAATACAGATGAGGTTATAGTAGAAAACGGCGGAGACCTGTTTGTAAAATTAAGTGAAGACTGTAAAGTCGGGGTATTTGCTGGAAAGAATTCACCCTTTAAAGACAGACTGGCCATAAAGTTAAAGTCAGAATCTATGCCGCTCGGGGTATGTACATCAAGCGGTATGATGGGTCCATCTTTAAGCAAAGGAAAGGCAGATGTTGTAACCATTATGAGTAAGTCTACAGCACTGGCTGATGCTGCGGCAACTGCTGTTGCTAATCGCATAAAGACGAAAAGTGATGTTGGCAGCGTACTTAACTGGATAAAAGGAATTGAAGGAATTAAAGGTGTTTTAATTATAAAAGATGATAAAATTGGAGTCTGGGGAGAATTTGAATTAATCAGAAGGTGAGATTGGATAGTTTGATGGCGGATGAAATAGAGCTTTTTCTCTAAATAAGGCACAGTTTAAAATACAATTATCTTATATCTCATTACTAATACAGTTACCTTGATTAATAGACAGGAGTGAGTAAGGTGAGTAAGGAAAAATTTCTTGAAAGATTAGAAAATACCATCATAATTGGCGACGGGGCTATGGGTACAATGATATATGATATCTGTGGAGACACATCAAAATCACCTGAGTATTATAATCTTGGGAAACCAGATATTATACTAAAAATTCATCGGGAGTATATAGCCTCTGGTGCAGATTTAATTGAGACAAATACCCTTGGGGGCAGCCGGCTTAAATTGGAGACAGTTGGGTTAGCTGATAAAACCAGAGAAATAAATCTTGCTGCAGTACGGATAGCACGTGAAGCAGCAGGTGAAGGGAATTTTGTTGCAGCTTCTGTAGGGCCAACAGGCCAGCTTATGAGACCCTCTGGAGATCTTACAATTAATAGGGCTAGAGAGATTTTTCATGAACAGATTTTTTATCTGGTAGAGGGTGGTGCTGATGCAATTATAATAGAAACAATGAGTGATATTGTCGAGATGAAGGCAGCAATTCTCGCGGCCCGGGATTTTGACATTCCTGTTATTGCACAGATGACTTATACTGAGAATGGTTCTACACTGACTGGTACACCGCCTGAAGTAGCAACTATCATCATGGAAAGTCTGGGAGCAGATATCATTGGCCTCAATTGTGTGGCCGGTTTGAAGGCCGCTATACCGATAATTAATAAAATATCACAGGTAACAGACTTACCTCTGAGTGTTTTCCCCAATGCAGGAATGCCTGTTTGTATTAAAGGGAAAACAAGTTTTCCTGAAACACCTGAAGAATTTGTAAAACTAATCAAGGAATTATATAAATATAATGTACGGATAATAGGGGGCTGTTGTGGTACTACCCCTGAATATATAAATGCAGTTAAACGAGAAATTAAGAATCAGCATTTTTTCCGCCAGGAGGTTATAGAAAAAGCATCTCACAAAAAAGACTCCAACATAAAAAGTGATGCATTATATCTATCTGGTAGTAGAGAATACCTCAGCTTAACCCCTGAAAGCCCGGTCTATATAATCGGCGAAAAGCTTAATCCAACCGGCCGAAAGGATATTAAAGAGGCCTTGAAAAGCGAGAACTGGTCATATTTACGTAAGATTGCCAGGGAACAGGTTAAAGCAGGAGCACGTTTGCTCGATGTAAACATAGGTATTCCGGGAATAGATAAAACAAGAGTGATCAGGCAATTAATACAGGAGTTACAGCTGGAACTCTCTGTACCACTGGTAATAGATTCAGATAATGTCGAAATACTTGAAGCAGGACTGGAAGAGTATATTGGAAAACCATTGATAAATTCTGTTAATGGTGAACAGGCATCTATGGACAGGGTTTTTCCACTAGTTAAAAAATATGGAACTGCGGTTATTGGTCTTACTCTTGATGAAAAAGGGATACCTTCAACGGTTGAGGGTAGGCTGGATATTGCAAGGAGGATCGTTGAAGAAGCTGCTAAATATGGAATTGATAAAAAGAACATCTATATAGACACCCTGACATTGACAGCTGGTTCCGATCAGGAGCAGGTCATGATTACCCTGGAAACATTAAAAAAAGTAAAAGAAGAGCTGGGTGTAAAAACTACTCTGGGTGCCAGCAATATTTCTCATGGACTGCCTGAAAGGGAATTAATAAATGAGGTTTTTCTAAGTATGGCTATTGGATATGGACTGGATATGCCTATAGCAAATCCACTGGATGAAAGGATATACCATCAGATTCGTGCAGCTAATCTAATTACCAACCGGGATAAAGATGGTGAAGAGTTTATCAGGAAATATGCTTTATCAAAAGAAGAAAATTCATATAAAACTGTAAACAAAACAGATAACAATGCAGGATCATCTACAGCAAAAAAGGGAAATGCGTTAAGTAAGGGAAATATAGGTGAGGACTTAGGTGGTAGGCAGGATGATACTGTACTTCTGGATATAAAAGAGGCAATCATCAATGGAGACAGAGCGAATATTATCGAACTTACCCAGGATGCTTTAGGAACACATGAGCCTCAAGAAATTATAGATAGTACTTTGATTCCGGCCATCCAGGAGGTGGGAGAATTATATGACCGGGGAACATATTTCCTTCCACAATTGTTGAAAAGTGCAGAAACCATGCAGAATGCTTTTGACTTTTTGAAAGAGAAAATGTTGACTGGAGAAAGTCATCAGAGTAAAGCAACTGTATTACTGGCCACTGTAAAAGGAGATATACATGATATCGGTAAAAATATTGCAAAAACAATCTTTTTAAATCATGGCTATGAGATTATTGATCTTGGAGCAAATGTAGATAGTGAATTAATTCTGGAAACAGCTCTTGAGAAGAATGTAGAGTTTGTGGGTTTAAGTTCACTAATGACAACTACTCTTGATGAGATGAGAAAAGTGATAGACTTGTTAAGGGAAAATAATTATCAGGGCAAAACAATAATTGGTGGTGCAGTGACAAGTCAGGAATTTGCTGATGAAATAGGTGCTGATATCTATGCTGCCGATGCCCTGGATGGAGTAAAGAAAGTAAATAAAGTTTTAGTACAATTATAATAAAAGGAGAGGGTTAATGATGGGAGAAAAAATTAAGACATACAAGGAGATAGATGCTTCATTGATGAAATCTATACCAAATCCAACTGATAAGGCTTACGAGATAAAAGTAAAAATACCTGAATGCACTTTTCTGGGGGTGAAAAACCAACCGGACTTTGCGACTATTTATTTGACTTTTTATCCGGGGAAGAGTGTAATTGAATTAAAATCATTAAAGCATTATATCTATCATCTCAGAGATATTGTGGTCTCTTACGAACGATTGATTAACATTATGTATGATCAAATGATGGAAGTTTATCAACCAGACAGACTGAGAATTGTTATGATCTGTAATCCCAGAGGTGGTATTAGTTCAAAATTAACAGTTGATTCGGATTGGAAAGAACGCGGAGGAGATGAAAAATATAGGGACTGGGGTGTTCAGGATGATACCTGGGAGGTAGTAGTTTGACATCCTTCCCACCTGCGATCTCACTTACGAGGATAATTTATAGGAATATTATAGGGCAACGGGTGCCCGGTATCTAAATAGTTCATATAGCTTTGTATTTAACAAAGCAGAAGTCAGGAATAAAGAACGGAGTACAAACATAATCATATAATAACAGTCTGTAGACAGTATATAGATTAAAAGGATAATTAATTCAATTAATTATCCTTTTTAAGATAAAATCGCAAGCGCTTGCAAAAAAAATCTCGCAAGCGCTTGCGGAAGAAGAAAAAATGTAGTATAATATGTTTGTTAGACAAGATTACTGCCGTAGACTGATGTGTTTAAAATGCTATTTGAGCAGTATGTGTTTGGCTTAAGGAGTGTTTTATATGCCCTTGACATTAAAAGATATTGCCAGGATGGCTGGAGTTGCGGAGTCTACGGTTTCCAGAGCTATAAATGACAAGCCCGGGGTTGGTAAGCGAACCAGAGAAAAAATAATGAAGATTGTAGAAAAGTATAATTACCAACCAAATCAATTAGCTCAGGGACTGGCCAAAAACGAAACACATATGATAGCTTTGATAGTATCAGATATTTCTACTCCTGGTTTTAACAAAATCATCAAGAATATAGAATCTGTCGCCAACAGCAGAGGATATAATGTGATTATCTGTAATACAGATAATGATCTTGATAAAGAAAAAGCCTATCTCAAGATGGTTTCCAATAATCGTGTTGATGGTGCAATTATTATTGGTGGAGAACTGGCAGACAAAAATGTATTGAACCTTGCTTTAAATAAAAATGATTTAATAGTCCTGGTAAACTGTCTGGCGGAAGAATTATTAATTCCAACAGTACTGGTTGATAATTTTAAAGGCGGCTTTCTGGCTACATCTCATCTAATTGAACAGGGGATAGAAAAGATAGCTATTATTATGGGTTCACGGAATGACTTCCTTGAATCAGAGAGATTAGAAGGATATCAGCAGGCCCTTGAGAAATACAATCTGCCTTTTAATGAAGAGTATGTCATTGAAACAGATGGTAGCAGACAGGGTGGGTATGAGGGATTTTTCAGGGCTATTAAAGCTGAAGAATTACCGGTTGGATTTTTTGTAACAGGTGATATGATGGCTATTGGTCTAATAGATGCAATTAAAATGGGTGGGTATTTTATACCTGATGATTTTTCTATAGTTGGATATGGAGAAAGTCAGATTACTTCAATTATAAATCCATCACTTACTGTTGTAGCAGAACCACTTGAGGAATTGGGATTGTATTCCGCTGAATACTTAATAAAACTTATAGATAATGAAACACCTGAAGAAATGATAAAAGTACTTGAACCAGTTTTGAAATTGCGAGACACAACCGTCCCGCAAATTAAATAAATCCTCGGTTTCAGGGATTGTATGAAGCTTCGAGGAATAAATCTAAAAATAATACAAGGAGGATTTTAAATGGCTAGTGTTACTTTAACAGATGTTACTAAACAGTTTGATGAGGTTACTGCGGTAAACAAGGCAAATCTTGAAATCAGAGATAAGGAGTTTCTTGTACTGGTAGGACCTTCAGGTTGTGGTAAAACTACAACACTGAGAATGGTTGCTGGATTAGAGGAAATTACCAGTGGTACTATTGAAATTGGGGATACTGTAGTTAATGACATACCACCAAAAGACAGAGATATCGCGATGGTTTTCCAGAACTATGCTCTTTATCCTCATATGGATGTCTATAACAATATGGCATTTGGTTTGAAACTACGTAAGTTTCCTAAAGATGAGATTGACCGTAGGGTACAGGAAGCAGCTAAGATACTCGGTATCGAGAACCTTCTAGATCGTAAACCAAAACAGCTTTCTGGTGGTCAGAGACAGCGTGTTGCTTTAGGAAGGGCTATTGTTCGTGAACCAAAGGTTTTCCTGATGGATGAGCCTCTTTCCAACCTTGATGCAAAGTTACGTGTACAGATGCGTACAGAGCTGAGTAAATTGCATGATAGATTACAAACTACTGTAATCTACGTTACACATGACCAGACAGAAGCTATGACAATGGGTGACAGAATAGTTGTATTGCGTGATGGGTTTATCCAGCAGGTTGCAGATCCATTAACACTCTATAACAACCCTGTAAATATGTTTGTTGCTGGTTTTATTGGTAGTCCTGCAATGAACTTTCTTGATGCTAAAATAGTACAGGAAGGTAACACTTATTTTCTTGATGGTGCAGGTTCTTTCAAGGTCGCGGTTCCTGAAGAAAAAATAAATGAGTTCCCTGAAGTAAAAGATTATCTTGGTAAGAATGTTGTGTTTGGTATTCGTCCAGAAGACCTGGAAGATGCTGCAGTAGCTGATAAAGAAGCAACTGATGAAAACTCTTATATAGCAGAGGTTGAAGTTGTTGAACCAATGGGTTCTGAAATATACCTCTATCTGTCTGTTGGCGGACACTCTATGATTGCGCGTGTAGATGCTCATAGTAAAGCCCAGGTTGGAGATGAAGTAAAATTAGTTGTTAACCAGGAAAATTTGCATATCTTTGATGCTGAAACTGAAGAAGTAATCTTCTAAAAAAGTTAAGATTGGTCTGACCATATCAATTGGATATATATTTATAATAATAAAAAAGTTTCACGTTTAACTCCTTAATAAATAGAAAAGCGGCCGTAAAGTGGATATCCACTTATCTGGTCGCTTTTTGCTTTGTTGTTTAAATTTAGCTATATTTTTATTTATAATTATCCTGATTATAGTAGGATAGTGAAGTGGATTTATTCCCTGGAAGAAGAATAAGGAATTAGCTTTTGCCGTGAATTAAGTTATGGCTAACCAACTCTAAGCGTATATAACATCTCCGAAAGATGAGTAACTAACTTATTTAAATATTTTTTTCAGTAGTCCTTTCTCCTGAGTCTTATCTGAGTAGCTAAGAGAGAGAATGAGTCCCTCGATTTTAACATTTCCATCATCCAGGTTTAGTTTTTGCATATTCAATTCCTGTCCCTTTATTTCCAGTACGCCCTGAATTGTTTGCAAAAAAACCTTGTCTTCATTAAATGAAATTACTTCCGTGATACCGCTTAGTTCAAGGTATTTCCTGTTTTTCAGGATCAGGTTTTGCTCAGTATTATGTGCTCTGGTTTTTTCTTTTTCTACAGCCATTATTTTTCCTCCTTTCTATTAACTATATATTTGATAAAAATTTTGTCCAAAAATTATATAAGAAAAATACAGAAACGTTATACTTAATGATTATTAAGTTGAAGAATAAAATATGATTGAAGGAAATTGAAAACTGATGAAGAAATATATAATTAGTAACAAATTACCCTCATACTGCATATAATATAAATGAATATTTTTTTTGGGAGAGCTTAGATTTCCCGGAGAAAACCGGTAGAAAGTGAGGGTGCTTTATGATATTCTTGATTGATCAAATCAAAACTTTTTTCTGTATGTTATTATTTGGCGTCTCGGTAGGATTGATCTTCAATATTTATCAGGTGTTTCTCCATCATGTAAAACCGAAGAGGATTATCATACATATCATAGATGTAATTATCAGTCTTATATTAGGAGTTACAGGTTTTTTGTTACTATTAAATATAAACTATGGAAACCTGAGGTCTTATGTTATACTTGCCATTATATTTGGGTTTATCATTTATTATTCTCTGAGTAATTATATATGTAAAATAAGAAAGAAATAAGAAACATGGGGGTGTTATTATGCCTGGATTTTTTAAATCTAGGGGATTCAAGTTGTTATTGATAGTACTTTTTATTTTTGTAGTATATAAATTTTATATTAATTATAGGCAGATTCAGGAATTGGAAACGAGAATTAATCAATTGGAGGAAAAAATAAATGCAGCCTCCGAGAGGAATGGAGAATTACAGAAGGAACTGGCAAATATCAACAACCCTGAATATATAGAGAGGATTGCCAGGGATGAATTGGGTTTAGTAAAACCTGGGGAACTATTATTAATTCCCGTAGAAGAAGAGAAAGATTGACAGCTCAGGGAAGATAACTAATTTATATAAAAGAAAGTAGGGGTTGAATTGAACGATAAGCTGCTGAAATTGCTATCAGATGAATTAAAGTTAAAGATATCTCAAATTAAGGGGACGGTAAAACTTCTGGATGAAGGGAATACGGTTCCTTTTATTGCACGTTATAGAAAGGAAGTTACTGGTGGACTGGATGAAATCCAGATTCGCGAAATTGAAGCACGGCTCGAATATTTGCGGAGCCTGGAGAAGAGGAAGGAAGAGGTAATCCGCCTTATTGATGAACAGGACAAGTTAACGGAAGAATTAGAAAAAAGAATTAATAAGGCTTCTGTTCTACAGGAGGTAGAGGATCTTTATCGACCGTATAAACAGAAAAGGCAGACCAGGGCAACCAGGGCAAAAGAAAAAGGTCTGGAACCACTGGCACAATTAATCTGGGAACAGGAGACTTTTACAGGCGGCCTGGCTGATTATGGCGAAGAGTATATAGATCATGACCTAGATTTGAAAAGCATTGAGGATATATATCATGGGGCCCGTGATATTGTAGCTGAATGGATTTCTGATAGTGCAGATGTCAGGAAGAGTATCAGGAGTTATAGTTTTGAGCAGGGGATAATTAAATGTTCAGTTAAAGATAAAGAGTTGGATGAGGGTGGAAAATATGAAATTTATTATAATTACAGTGAGAGAGTTAAAAAACTGCCACCCCACAGAGTAATGGCACTTAATCGCGGGGAAAATGAAGATATTTTACAGGTGAAATTAATTGTTGATGAAGAGGCTGTCTATAGAACTATTAAAGATAGAGTTCAAAAAAATAGTGATAATGTATTTGCAGAACAGTTTATTTTGGCACTGGAGGATGGTTATAAAAGATTGATTGCTCCATCTATTGAACGGGAAATCAGAAGTAGTCTGACTGAAAAAGCTGAAGAACATGCTATAGATGTTTTTTCGAAAAACCTTAAATCGTTACTCCTGCAGCCGCCTTTACGAGGGCATGTTGTAATGGCTATTGACCCCGGGTTTAGAACAGGATCCAAGGTTTGTGTGATAGATGAAACAGGTAAGTTAATGGATACAGCAACTATCTATCCTCATCCTCCTCAAAATGATAAAGAAGGATCTTTTAGGGTGATTGCTGGATTTATCAAAAAATATAAAGTTGACGCTATTGCAATAGGTAATGGTACAGCATCAAGAGAAACAGAGTTCTTTATTGCTGAGATGATTCATAATCTAAATGATGACTATGAAAAGAATGTAAATTATATTATTGTTGATGAAGCAGGGGCATCTGTCTATTCTGCCTCACCCCTGGCAAGAGAGGAGTTTCCGGAACTGGATGTTTCCATGAGGGGTGCCGTATCAATTGGCCGTAGATTGCAGGATCCTCTGGCCGAATTAGTTAAGATCGAACCGCGTTCGATTGGAGTGGGGCAGTATCAACATGATGTCAATGAAAAAAAGCTGGAAGAATCCCTGGCTAAAGTTGTTGAATCAGCGGTTAATTTTGTTGGTGTGGATTTAAATACAGCGTCCTCATCGTTATTGCAGTATGTTGCTGGTATAAATAGTGGCGTAGCCCGTAATATAGTAAAATATAGAGAAGAGAATGACAGTTTTAAAAGGAGAGAAGAGCTGAAAAAGGTTCCGCGTCTCGGGGAGAAAACTTTTATTCAGGCTGCTGGTTTCTTAAGAATAAGCGACGGAAGTGACCCACTGGCCAATACACCAATTCACCCAGAGTCATATGAACAGAGCAGAAAGCTTCTGAGGGATCTGGGCTTTTCTGTAGATGCAATCAAAGATAAGGCAATACTGGATGAGTTACGGGATATGCTCAATAAGATAGATATAGTACAAAAGGCTGATGAATTGGATATAGGTGTACCTACTCTGAAAGATATAGTATCAGCGTTAAAGCAACCTGGTCGTGATCCTCGAGACGAACTTCCTGTACCAATTTTCAGGACAGATGTACTGAAGATGGAAGATCTAAAACCCGAAATGCTACTGCAGGGGACTATCAGGAATGTAGTAGATTTTGGAGCATTTGTCGATATCGGAGTTAAGCAGGATGGTCTGGTTCATATATCTGAGTTAAGTCATGATTTCGTAGAAACCCCCCTGGATGTTGTTCAGGTAGGAGATGTAGTAACTGTAAAGATATTATCTGTAGATGAAAGGCGTAACCGTATTTCTTTAAGTATGAAACTATAGTTAAGATTATTCATCTTAAACATCAACAGCTATGAATAAGGTCTAGATTAGGAAAGTGGATAAAAGTAAGTCCAGGTATGATAAGATAAATTAAGAGCTAATTCAAACTGTCAAAACCTGGGTATTAAAATAGTCATGAAGAGTTAATAAGGTTAATAAGAAATGTGTAGAAAAAAAGATATATAAATTTGACAAATAAATTAAGGTAAGGTATAATATCAGTAATATATTTATATTGAGGAGGATTTTTTTGCATGTCAATTGAGGTTGGTAACATTGTAGAGGGAAAAGTTACTGGAATCACTAAATTCGGAGCTTTTGTAGAGTTAGATTCAGGTGATACTGGTTTAGTTCACATTTCAGAAGTTGCAAATACTTATGTAAAAGACATTAGTAATTTCTTGAAGCAGGATGAGACAGTTAAAGTTAAGGTCATCAAAATAGGTAATGATGGCAAGATAGGGCTTTCTATTAAACAATTAAAGGATCCCTCCGAACGAGTAGATAATGCTCCGAAGATGTCTTTTGAAGATAAGATGTCTCAATTTATGAAAGAAAGCAGCGAAAAATTACAGGACTTAAAGAATCGTGATGCAAAGCGCGGTGGTTATAATAAATAAAAGTTAATAAAAAAGTTCAAATAAAATAAGATTAGATAACATCCTCTTAAGCAAGGGGATGTTTTTTAGTGCCTGGTATATAGACAAGATATTACAAATTAGAATTAAATAAAACATATTTCTATTTACTTCTTTCTAATGAAGGAAAATAGAGTCTCTTCATAGAATAATAATATATAAAGATATATTATTTTGCCTGGAATACAAAAAATGATCCTGCACTGTACCTCAGGTACTACTATGTGTTTGAAAAAGTATAAGAATAGTCTGAAGTTGCAGGGATATTATGCATTGTGTATGAGCCATAGTTTGTAATATGAGTAAGAAGAGGATATTAATATTGTAGACTATGAGATATAATATAGAATAAAGATATATTATAGACTAAGAAAAGTATAGATATGAGACATAATATAGATTAACGATATAGATTAACGATAGAATATACACCTGGGCTTAGATATGTGAGGAGCTGCCATTATGTTAAACAGGGTTGCTAAAAGACTGGGAGATTTACTCCAGGAATTCAATTTTATAACAGAAGAAAAACTCCAGGAAGCCTATAAAAAACTCCAGAAAACAGATAAGGGCTTTAGCGAGTTTCTGGTTGACTCAGGTTATATAGAAGAAGAGGACCTGATAACTGTTATGGAAATACAACTAGGAGTTGACCGGGTAAATATGGCTGATTATGATCTCGGACCACAATTATCACAATATATTCCAGAAAATATGGCCCGTCATTATTCTATTGCTCCGCTTGCAAAGGATGGAGAGGTGCTTAAAGTTGCCATGGCTGAGCCCAATGATATTATCGCTATTGATGACATGGAGATGGTCTCAGACCTTAAGATTCAGCCCTTTATATCTACCAGGAAGGAGATAAAAAAGGCTCAGGGGCTTATCTATACATTGATGGAACATGATACCGATGATTTAATTGAGGGTTTATCGGAATATCAGGAAGAAGAACCTCAGTTAGATGAAATAAAGAGAATGGTGGAAGATGCTCCGATAGTACGTCTGACTAATATCATAATTACTCAGGCTATACAGATGAGGGCCAGTGATATTCATGTAGAACCACAGGCAAAAGAGGTTAAAGTTCGCTACCGTATTGATGGTGTATTAAGGGAGAATATGATAGCTCCTAAATACTCACAGGCCGCTTTAATATCACGTATAAAGATAATGGCAGATCTGGATATTACTAAAAGAAAGGTCCCCCAGGATGGCAGAATCAAATTGAATTTCAATGGACTTGAAATAGATATGCGTGTCTCAACATTACCCACAGTATATGGGGAGAGTGTAGTTATACGTATTTTGAATAAAGAAGAAAGTTTGATGGATATAAGTAAACTTGGATTGAGTGAGGAAAACTTGGTAAGATTTAAAAACATGATCTACAATCCCTTTGGAATCATTCTGGTAACCGGGCCAACTGGTAGTGGTAAATCAACTACACTATTTGCTGTACTGAATGAATTAAACTCCTCAGACAAGAAACTTATAACTATTGAGGACCCGGTTGAATATCAGATGAAAGGTGTTAACCAGGTTCATGTAAACCCCAAACAGGGTCTTACTTTTGGCGGTGCTTTAAGATCAATTCTGCGGCAGGACCCGGATATAGTTATGGTTGGTGAGATTAGGGATGAAGAGACTGCACAGATAGCAGTAAGAGCAGCCTTGACAGGTCACCTTGTTCTTAGTACGCTGCATACCAACGATTCAGTAAGCACAATAACAAGGTTGATTGATATGGGTATCCCAGCATATTTGCTGGCTGCTACCCTGAAAGGGGTTGTTGCACAGAGACTTGTCAGGAGATTATGTGTAAACTGTCGGGAGGCCTATAGACCATCAGTTGAAGAAAAGGCTATACTGGGTATAAACGATTATCAGAAGATATATCGCCCGGGGCAATGCGATAAATGCAGTTCTACAGGTTATAAAGGCAGGATGGCAGTACATGAAGTCCTGTCAGTGGATCCAGAGATTGAAAAAATGATTGCAGAGAGCGAAAGTGAACAGGATATAAAAAATAAGGCTATTGAAAATGGCATGAAAACATTACGAGAAGACGCCGGGGTAAAAGTTGTTCAGGGTTTAACCTCATTCAGCGAGATGGCCAGAATTATAGTTTAGGAAATTATTCCCGGCCTGCCGTATTATGTAATATTGTATTAAGCAAGTGCATTTATTACCTGATTTGTTGCTTCTACTGAGCGGAAGTAACATTCAGTAATATCTTTATCTTTTAAGTTATATTTTTCAGCATAATTTATAAGGTCTTGCCACTGCCCTTTTTCATAGGCCAACACAAGTTTAAAGACTTCACCCATGGTTCCTTCTTTTTTAATAATCGCTTTTCTGGTATCTTCAGCCAGGGGGAGTTCTTCAATGATGCTGGCTATAGAGCGTCCCAGGAAGGCATCTATCAAAGAGAATAATCCTATCAGGAAGTAGTCCAGTTTTCTATCTTTTCCGCCTATCAGAGGAGCCAGGTTTTCGCAGAAATTTGCCCTGATCAGGGAGTTTATTATCAATATATTAGGTTTATCTTCAGAGATACCTCTCATAATTTTCAATGTCAACCATTTCTTATAATCATTCAGCCCGAGTAAGATTAATGCCTGTTTAATTGTTCGAACTTCATTGCGCAGTCCAAAATAGGCCGAATTAACCAGGCGAAAGAGATTGTAAGATAAAGAGATATCATGTTTTATAATTGTCTCAATCTTATCAAAATCAGGATCAGGTTGATTTATTTCACGCAATATATTAAAGTAATGTAGTTTTTGTGTAGGTATATACTTCCTTTTGATCAGGTCAATTTTATAGTAAAAGTCTCCCTGAAGAAGTTTAATACTATCACTGATTGCCCTTGTAAATTCTCTGTTGGAGTTAACTCCAGTAGCGATCAGTTTTATATCGCTCTCTTTAAGTTTGCTTAAACGAATTCTTTTTCTTACTGATAGGGGAGATGACAGGTTTATTTTCACTATATCAACAGTATCCAGGTATTCATCCGGATCTGTATCCAGAGCAAAATCGCCCAGCATAATGGGGAAGCCCTTGCTTTTCAGTTCCCGGCAGATGAAAAGAATTTTATTAATACTACCCGGGTTTTCCAGAATACTTATCCCGATCTGTTTATCAGGGAATACCTTAATTAGTCCTCTTTTGAAGAGATCATCCTGGATATTTACATATATTTTCTTTTCAGGGGTAGCATTTTTAAGCCTGACAGTAAGTTCCTGTAGTTCGTCTGAATTATAATCTTCAGATACATGTGTCAGGGTTTCATATTCAATTATTTCTTTTTCTGGATTTAAAATAGGTTTTCTGGTAATATATATACCCATCATGACATCTCTCCTCATAATATATATTACGCCATAAATTTCAAATTTCCTGTATTTTTTTTATCCAAATATTTTTTATAAAAGAAGCTAATTATTACTTATAATATAGAGAAGAAAGCAAATGTGCAACTAAATACGGGTTGTCTTCATATTACCCGGGAAAACATGTTATTACAAATTGTTGTAGAGACTGAAAGAAAGGTGGTATTAAAAATTAATATATCAAGAGAAGAATTAATGACAATCAATTACCAGCTTGGTAGAACTCCTGAAAATTTATCAGGTGTTGCTCTTTATTGTCCTTTCAATAAGCCAGCAGTATTGCTGACATTACCCTATAGTGAGGAGAATGGAATATACCCAACAATATACTGGTTGAGCTGTCCTTATCTGGTCCGGGAGGTAGCAACAATCGAGGATCAGGGGCTGGTTAAAGAATTATCTACAAGATTATCAGATGACGAAGAGTTCAGGAAAGATTTGATGGCAGCTCACAGAAAGTATGCAGAAAAAAGAGTGGAATTAATAAGTGAAGAAATGAAGGAGAGGATAAAAAAGAGTTCAAAAGATATATATAAGGTGCTGGTAGAATCGGGTGTGGGAGGCATCAGGGATAAAGTAGGTGTAAAATGTTTGCATACACATCTGGCAGATTTTCTGCTTACAAATAAAAATCCAGTTGGCAAACTTGTCTGGGGGCTGGTCTCCTGGCCTGAGGATTGTCATATCTGTGACCTGGAAAATATCAGGGATGAATAATATTTTTTCTGTTGGAAATATAAAGGTGAAAGGATTGATTTATTGAATGTAGTATTAAAATTTGAGAACCGGATTGTTAAAATTTTATGATATTTTTTTTATCTAAAACAGCCAAGAAAACTCTATCCAGGATACACATTGGGTGGAGAGGTTCACGAAGGGAGAAGGTAAAATGAGATTAGGTGCTATAGATGTGGGAACTAATTCATGCCGTATGTTAGCAGTCGAATATAATCAGGGTACGATAAAGCAGATAAAAAGAGGTATGAAAATTACCAGGCTAGGCCAGGGTGTCGATAATAATAAAAGATTGGACGGAGAAGCAGTTGAGCGTACTCTGAAAGCCATAGTGGATTTTGTAAATCAAATGAATGAAATAGAAGTGGAGAAAATAAGTATTAATGGGACAAGCGCATTGAGGGATGTTGATAATTCCAGTCAACTGGTAGACGGGGTTTACGAAAAAACTGGTCATACATTAAACATAATTTCAGGTGATGAAGAGGCCCGTTTAAATTATATCGGAGTGAGTCATCATGAGCATATCAATAATATTATTATTGATATCGGGGGTGGAAGTACCGAGTTTATCTGGCAGAAAGACGGAGAGTTTAGTTATAAAAGTCTAGATATGGGCGCTGTTCGTATGACTGAGAGGTTTGTTGTAGATCCAGAAGATATTATAGGAGAACAGGAAATGATCTTAATTGAAAAAGAAGTCAGAAATTTGATTAAAAAAGAATTGAATGTAAACGTTACAGATATAGATAAGGCGGTTGGCCTTGGAGGAACTATAACGACTATTGCTGCTATAAGTCAGCAGATGATTGAGTATGATACTGATAAGATAGAAAACTATGGATTGAAGATAGAAAAGATAAAAGAAATACTCGATAGACTTAAAGATATGGTGTTGGAACAACGCAAGAAAGTAGAAGGGTTACAATCTGCCCGGGCAGATATAATCGTTGCAGGAATACAGATACTATATGTTAGCATGGTTGAATTGAAACTCCGTGAGATAATTGTAAGTGAACATGATCTTCTATATGGAGCTATAATAGAAATGGCTGAAGGTGAATAGATAAGAAACTGATCAATGCAATTTACACTATTAACAAAGTTTGACTTTTTAATAATATCTAGACCAAAATATTATTTAGGAAAATAGCCGAATGGTTATTTTGTTCTTCTTTTATGACCCCTTTTATCATAATTTTTAGAAACTTCCTCACTATTAATCGACAGATATATTAACTGTTATAAGTTATAATATGTTTACATGCTTGAATTTATTGCCGGCAAAGGGTAAAAATATTGTCGTGATTTTGTTTAGAAGGGGAGAGAGAATTATGTTACAGAGTACATATTTAACATATGCCCAGAGAAATGGTAAAGACAAACAGGGGCTGGAAGAAAAAGATAATATTACTTCGGCAAGTTATCTATCTATAATACTAATATTACTTGCTTATTTTATGGGACAGGCTGATATTGCTGGATTTTATTCTTTGTCTCTGGTTTACTTAACCATCATATCAGAGAGAGGTCCATTCATATTTTTTATTTCATCTATTGTGGTAGCGGCAGGTTTATTTCAGAGTGGTGGTACTGTTAATTTAATATACCCTGCTGCTGCAATAATGGGTTTTCTCTTTTTTCGCTTTTTAAGAAGGAAACTGAAAAAATCAGATATAGCCCTGGTAAATACATCTATATATCTTTTGCTGATGTTTATAATTATTTATAATAAATCATTATTATCTATTTATTATTTTATAAGTATAGCAGAAGCTATATTAATATATATAGCAAGCTATATCGGACTAAGTGGCATGAAACAAATAATCAATAAAAAATCCCACCTGACAAAGTTGTCATTATTGACTATTTTTATACTTACAGCTGGATTTTTGATAGGTTTATCCGGGCTCAATATTGTACCAGCACAGGGGATTAATATCATTATATACATCTTTTTGATAAGTTTTGCCCACAAAATAGGGTTCAGTTATGCTATTATTGTCGCTATCCTATACGGTCTTGCACTAATGACTGCCGGGGTAATACCATTGATAAATGTGTTTGGTTATATTATTTTGTCTCTATCTTCAGCATTATTTAAAGGTAAAAAGAAATACTGGATTGTTCCTGGGGTAATAATGACATTATTATTATATTCTGGTTTGTCTCCAACGAATTATGATCTTAATTATACAGTCCTGGAATTGCTTGTTGCTGCTTTAATATATTTACTTGTACCAGCCAGATACTGGACAAAACTTTATTCAACTTTACTAATTGAGTCCAGATTTATAGAAGCGGATAGTTATAGAGAAGAAAGCGGTGGATTGAAGAAGTATCTTAATCAAATATCGGATGTTTTCAAGGAATTAAGTATAACTTTTCATGAAACACTGCCGGTTGAAGATATTCATAGGGATATAGACGATTTTTCCTTTATATTCAGGAGTAAGGTCTGTGGGAAGTGTAAAAGAAATAAAATATGCTGGTATCATGAAAAAGATGATACCTATAAAAGATTACTTCTCTTATTAAAAGCAGGGAGGGAATTGGGTAATCTTACTGCTGCTAAGATTAAGACAATCTTTGAAGGTAAGTGCCCCTATTTTGATCAATTGACTGGTTCTATAAAAGTGAGTTTTGAAATACATCAAATAAATGAGTTCTGGCGGAATCGTCTGAGGGATAAACAGGAAATTGTATCAGAACAACTTGCTGGCATTGGGGAAATTATTGATCAGTTTTCAAAAAAATCTTCCCTGAAAATCCCAAATCGGATTATGGTAGAAGATATCAAACTGAGGGCCAGGGAGTGTGATATTGATCTGTATAATATTGAAATGCATTCTAAAAATAATATAGATAGAAAATACTATACAGTAGAGATGGAGCAGTGTAGTGGAAACTGTCCATGTCAGGGACAGTTTCTTGATCTATTGAATTCTATAAATGAATGTAATTATAGGATCATTGATAAAAAATGTGGAAGCAAAATTAAAGAGCGCCCCTGTCAAATAGTATACGGTCCTCTGGGAGAATATAAAATCTCCATGTCAAAGGTTATAAAAGCCTGTTCTGGTAATATTTCAGGTGATAGTTTTCTTTATAAAGGCTTAAATGATGGAAAAGATCTTATAGTTATTTCAGATGGTATGGGAATCGGCAAAAAGGCTGCTGCCGAAAGTAAAGCGGCTATTAATTTACTTGAGAGTATAATTAACGCAGGTTTTGACCACAGACTTGCTATAAAAACCATTAATTCTGCGCTATATCTCCGAAATCAGGAAGAGAGCTTTACGACTCTGGATATTTGTATTTTTGATACATTTACAGGTAAAATGATCTTTAATAAGATTGGTGCTGTTGCCAGTTATGTCAAGAGAGAGTGGGAACTGGTAAAAATAGATTCTGCATCACTGCCAGCAGGAATCCTTGATAAAATAGAAGTTTGTACCTGTGAAATGGATCTTGAGGTTGGTGATTATGTAGTCATGTTTACAGATGGGATGATGGATATTAGAGATGATATAGATGATAAAGAAGAATGGGTTAGACAGATTCTACAGAATTCTTCTTTTGATAGGTCAGAAGATATGTTAGAATATATACTCGATGTGGTGCTTGATTTTAAAGGAGCAATAAGTGACGATCTAACTATAGTGGTAATAAAAATTGAAGAAGTTTCGAAAAAAAGAAGGAAAATTAAGGGTTTGCCTAGAATTAGTATAGTTGAAAGTAGGTAAATTATTGGTAGATTGAAACATCGGTGGCGAAAAACAGAGATGAGTATAATTAAGGGTATAGTGATAGATTAAAGGAGAGTATCAGTTTGGATTTATTAAATCAATTTGAGGATTATATTATTAAAGAAGAACTTATAGATGCTGGTGATTCTCTAATACTGGGGGTTTCGGGTGGTCCAGATTCTCTGACTATGCTGGACCTTTTTGCCAGAATAAGTGAGAAATATCAACTGGTGCTAAGAGTATTTCATCTTAATCATATGTTTCGAAAAGAGGCAGGAGATGAGGCTTTATTTGTTAAAAAGAAAGCAGAAGAATATGGTGTATGGGCAGTAATTGAAGAGTTTAATGTTCCTGAATATATAAAAAAAGAAAATCTTTCTCCAGAAGAAGGAGCGCGTGAAGCACGTTTTAAGCTGATTGCTAAATGGGCAGAAAAATTTGATATAAAAAAGGTTGCTGTGGCTCATAATAAAGATGACCTGGTTGAAACAGTCTTTTTGAATTTGATCAGAGGAGCAGGTCTTACCGGGCTTATAGGAATTAAACCATTAACCCAAAATTATGGAATGGATGTAATACATCCTTTATTAGGTCTTTCCAGAGAGGATATTGAATATTATTGTAGAGAAAGAGATCTGAAGCCGAGGATAGATCCTAGTAATCAGGAACTTATATATACTCGTAATAGAATTCGCAATCTGATTTTGCCTCAAATTGAGGAAACAATAAACGCGGGTGTCAAAGATTCAATCTACAGAATGGCCAGTAATATACGTGATGAAGAAGAATTCTTGCAGCGCTATTCATTCGCCCGTTACCAGCAAGCTATTGTTGAAAAGAATAACAAAAGAATTGATTTGTCTTTAATTCTATTACAGAAAGAGGAATCAGTAATAAGAAGACGTATTCTGATCTGTGCTCTTAAAGACCTCGATGGAAATGTAACAGACTTATATTCAGTACATTATCAGGCGCTGGAGGAACTTATACTTTCCGGTGATACTGGTAAAACTATTCAATTGAGAGAAGACAATATAGTGCGTACTTCTTATGACCGAGTGATTATAAAAAAAGAATCTTTTACAGATGAAGTGAATGATTACTTATATGAATTAGAGGTACCTGGTAGTGTTGAAACCAGTGATTTTATGATTAGCTCTGAGCTTATAAAAAAAGAGCAGGAATGGCGTAAATTAGCCGTGCAGGGTAATATCTGTCTTGCTGATTTTAATAAATTATCTTTACCACTGCGAGTAAGAAATCGGCAGGATGGAGATTTTTTTATACCATTTGGGATGAAGGGCTCCAAAAAGTTAAAAGATTTCTTTATAGATGAAAAAATCCCTGTTGAGCTGAGGGATAGGATTCCCCTGGTAGTAGACTCTAAAGGAAAAATCCTCTGGATAGCAGGGTATCGAACAGATGATAGAATTAAAGTAGAACACAGTACAGAAAAAATATTAAAACTAAGCATAGTATATAAAGGGTGTGACTGAGTGTGGATGAAGAAAACATTTTTGTAGATGATATAGCAGAAGTTATTATAAGTGAAGAGCAAATACAGAAAAGAATAAAAGAATTAGCAGAGGACATCACTAAAACATATAGTAAAAAAGATGAGATTATAATGGTTTGTATTTTAAGGGGAGCAGCTATCTTCATGTCTGACCTGGCACGTCATATAAATTTACCAGTTATATTTGATTTTATGGATGTTTCAAGCTATGGTGAAGGAACAACTTCTTCTGGAGTAGTAAGGATAATTAAGGACCTGGAAGAAAATATAGAAAATCGCCATGTTTTATTAGTAGAAGATATTATGGATACTGGTAATACCTTAAAGCATGTAATCGATATGTTGGAAACGCGAGATCCAGCAAGTATAAGAATAGTTACTTTACTTGATAAACCGGAACGCAGAGTAGTAAAACGGATAGAGGCAGATTTTAATGGTTTTGAAATTCCTGATAAGTTTGTTGTGGGATATGGTCTTGATTTTGCAGAAAAATATAGGAATTTACCCTATATAGGTGTATTAAAAGAAAAGTTATATACCTGATATTATTGTCAAAGGTATATTGTTATGGTATAATTATAAATTGTATAACTGAAAATTACTATAATTGTTTCCTTATTGAGGGGAGGTTTAATTGATTGAATAATTTTGTAAAGAATTTAGGCTTTTATGTAATATTGATTGTACTATCAATTTTTGTAGCGAACTTTTTTATGCAACAGCCCACTGATATACTGGAAGATTATTCTTATTCTAATCTTGTTCGGGATATTCAGGCGGGTAAAATTAATGAAGTAACAATAATAGGTGAAAAAGAGGTAACAGGCACTCTAGATGGTAGTGAATTTAGTGTCCCGATACCCTCCGAGATAATTCTAAGATTAGAAAGTATTATGACTGAAAATGATGTTGAAATAAAGACAGAGCCTGAGCCCACAGCGCCGTGGTGGCAGGCCGCTTTAGCTTATTTGATACCGATTGGAATCCTGATAGTTTTCTGGATAATATTCATGCAGAAAATGCAGGGCGGTGGAAATCAGATGATGTCATTTGGTAAAAGCCGGGCCAGGCTAAGCGAAAATGGTAAAAAAGTAACCTTTGATGATGTTGCAAATTATGAAGAAGTTAAGGAAGAACTGGTAGAAGTGGTGGAGTTCCTGAAAGGACCCCGTAAGTTTACCAAAATGGGTGCAAAGATACCGAAAGGTGTTCTACTTGTTGGACCACCAGGTACAGGTAAAACACTTTTAGCCAGAGCGGTCGCTGGTGAAGCGGGTGTGCCCTTTTTTATTATCAGTGGTTCTGACTTTGTAGAGATGTTTGTCGGTGTTGGTGCCTCGCGTGTCAGGGACTTATTTGAGCAGGGCAAGAAAAATTCCCCCTGTATTATCTTCGTAGATGAGCTTGATGCTGTAGGTAGGCAGAGAGGTGCTGGTCTTGGTGGGGGTCATGATGAAAGAGAACAGACCTTAAATCAGTTACTGGTGGAGATGGATGGGTTTGAAACAAACGAAGGTATTATTATAATGGCTGCTACCAACAGACCAGATGTTCTTGATCCAGCATTACTGAGACCTGGAAGATTTGACAGACAGATAGTAGTCGATCGTCCTGATGTAATGGGACGTGAAGGGATTCTGAAAATTCATTTAAGGGATAAGCCGATTTCAGATGATGTTAATACAAAAGTACTGGCAAAACGTACACCAGGCTTCACTGGTGCTGATATGGAGAACCTGGCCAATGAAGCTGCTATACTTGCTGTAAGGCGTAATAAAAAAGTTATCGGTATGGATGAGTTTGATGAAGCTATCGATAGAGTCATTGCCGGTCCTGCCAAGAAGAGTAAGGTGGTTTCTGAAAGAGAAAGAAATTTAGTTGCATATCATGAAACAGGGCATGCAATACTTGGAGAATTGCTGGAAAATGGTGATAGAACCCATAAGGTTACTATAGTGCCCCGCGGCAGAGCCGGAGGATATACAGTTCCTCTTCCTGAAGAAGAAAAAAGTTTCCATACCAAGAGTGAACTGCTGGATAGGATTACTTCATTGATGGGAGGAAGGGCAGCTGAAGAAACCTTCCTGGATGATATTAGTACAGGTGCTCAAAATGACATGGAAAGGGCTACACAATTAGTTAGATCAATGGTTACGGAATATGGTATGAGTGAAAAACTTGGTCCTTTAACCCTGGGTCAGAAACATGACCAGCAGGTATTCCTGGGTAGAGATATATCAAGACAGCGTAACTACAGTGAAGAAGTTGCTGCAGCTATTGATGAAGAAGTTAGTAGTATAATCAATCAATGTTATCAAAAGGCTTTGAGTCTTCTTAAAGAAAACACAGCCAAGGTTGAAAGGATAGTCAGGGCATTGAAAGAAAGAGAAACACTCAATGCACAACAGATCCGTAAGCTGATGGATGGTGAACCACTGGAACCAATGAATGAAGAAGATAGTGGTGTTGATTTGAAACCTGAAAAGCCCAGTAATAGTAAGAATGATAATGGAGATAGAAATAAATTAAATTCAAAGAGCAAAGATGATAAAAATAATGATGATAATAAAGATGGAAAAGTTGATATTTAATTCTTATCAATTTAATAGACTAATATTAAAGCCAGCCTTTTTAAGAGGGCTGGCTTTTTAAATTTACTTCTTGAATTTTCAATACAGTTTTTACTATGTATAACTTCCTATACTTAAATATAGAATATTAATAATTTAGGAAAGTAGGTGTTTGTTTGAGAACTTTATTAGGAATAGAACGTAGATTTAAATCATGGTCCTTTTATTAAATGGGACCTAGATCATGATTCTCCCGCCTCAACAAATATAAACAAAATTATTGAAGAAGTAGATGTCTTGATTTCATATGTTCAGCCAAAGGTGCATCTGGAAGCTACTGTTTTGCTTGTCATCAAAAATATAGACATGGGCTGGCCAACTACAGAAGAACACGGTGCTCCTAAAAAGGATACTGGCATTCATGATGATCTTCATGGTTTTATTCGGGCAATGGCAGAAAAAATCCCCATTGATATTAGTATTATCAGTGGAGACCAGGCGCTAGTAGGTAAGGGGCCTTCTGGAGGAAAACCCGTTAATTCTGATAAATATAAACTCTTGACATTATGCAGATAATGGTCTATACTATATAATGACTGATAGTCATTATGTGACTTACAGTCAACACACAGTATAAACGGGGTAAAATTATGTTCACGAATAGCTTTATTAAATGTGTTTAATTAGGAGGTAAAATAATGTCAAAGGAATTAGAGGTAAATAACATGAAGGAAGTTTCTGTTGGTGAAATTAAGGTTCCTAACTTATGTATGGGAACATGGGCCTGGGGTCAAAAGTATTTGTGGGATTATGGAAAAGAATATGATAAAAATGATTTAGAAGAAGTCTATAATTATTCTATGAGAGAAGGTATAACATTCTTTGATACTGCTGAGGTTTATGCATTTGGAAAATCAGAAAAAATACTCGGTGATTTTATAGAAAGGTATAAAGCTCTTCATGGTAGAAGACCTATAGTTGCTACTAAATATTCTCTTGAATTTCCATGGAGGGTTACAAAAGGGTTTATGAAAAAAGCCCTAATTAAAAGCATGAAACGTTTGGGATTAGAGAGTATCGATGTATATTTTATTCATTCTGCTTCTGGTATAAGATCAATTGAAACATGGGTTAATGCAATGGGAGATTTGTATGAAGAGGGACTTATAAAAGCAATAGGGGTATCTAATTACGATATAGAAGAACTAAAAAGGGCTTATGAATGTCTTGATAAGCGTGGTATACAGTTGAATGCCACTCAAAATCATTATAGTTTATTACATAGAAAAGCAGAGGACAGTGGTGTCCTTGACTTTTGTAAGGAAGTAAATATAACTTATTTCTCATATATGCCTTTAGCTCAAGGGATACTTACTGGAAAATATACTGTAGATAATATGCCACCAGGAATACGAGGAAAAAAATACAGTAAAGAGGATATGGAAAGGATTCAGCCTTTGTTAAAGGTGATGAAGGAAATAGCTATAAATCATTCTGATAAGTCTCTAGCCCAAGTTGCCTTGAATTGGAATATAGCTATGGGAACAATCCCGGTGGTTGGTGCAAAGAATCTAAAACAGGCCAAAAGTAATATTGATGCTTTAAGCTGGTCGTTAACAGATGAGGAGTTTGCTTTATTGGATAAGGAGTCAGCTAAAGTAAAAGATTTAGCTAAATGCTGGTGGACAGATGTTTAATGAAATTTGCTAAAATTTAGAGATATAGAAATTATTTTAAGAGTGATGAGAAGTGAATATTGGCTTTCTTTATTTAGTAAGGGAGCTTTTTATGATTTCAAAAGTACTATAATAGATTTCTTCTACTGTCATTTCTTTATGTAATGGTGTTTGTTCATATTCATCAGCATTAAGCAGTAATCCAATCATATTCATCATGATTTTTGTGATAACAATTGCTGTTTTAACCGGGTTTATATCATTTTTTATTGAACCGTCTTCTATTCCTGTTGCAATTATTTCTGTTATTAGTTTAAATATTTTGGCATCTTCTTGAGAAGATAATTTTTGATAAGGAGTAATACCTTTTTTTGCTCCTATATAATCAGCATACCAGATGGCCTCAATTATCTCTGGATATTTTTTATAATACCCATACAAGAATATACTAATTTCTTCTAACTTATCTATCCCTTTGATTTCTTGCTTTGATACTTCGACTATCTTTTGAACTAGTTTGCTTGTTTCCTTATGTATTACAGCAAAATAAATATCTTCTTTATTTTCAAAATAGAGATACAAGGTCCCTTTGGCTAGTTCCGACTTTTTTGCTATTTCCTTTAAAGTAGTGTTATCGAAACCTTTTAACAAAAATAATTCTTTAGCTGCTTTTATTATGGATTTTTTTCTGTCTGCTTTTTCTCTTTCTTTTCTTTCGATAGTTCCCATTATGTACCCCCTAGTATCTACAAAAGAATAATATCTATATATCATTATATAACTTATATCAATTTTCTTCAATTAATTTAAAGTTAGTTTATTTCAAAAATAGTTTATCTTGTTTATATGCCTAATAATCGGGAAAACTTTAATAAGAAAGATATCTTGATATAATAGCAGATTGCTAGAGTATAAAAAGCAGGATAATTCTCAAATATATTGAATTAATAAATAATGTAGTATATTACTTTTTATAATTAAATAAAGGGGGAGGAATACTGGTGAAAACAGATATTGAAATTGCTCAATCCGCTGAGATGAAGCCAATAGTCGAAATAGCGGAAGGAATAGGGTTAATAGAAGATGATATTGAGTTCTATGGGAGATATAAGGCAAAAGTTAAACATGAGGTTTTCAGAAAATATGAAGACAGAAAAGACGGAAAATTAATACTGGTTACTGCCATTACGCCAACTCCGGCTGGCGAAGGCAAGACAACAACTACAGTCGGTCTGGGGCAGGCACTAAATAAACTGGGTGAAAAAGCTGTGATAGCACTGCGGGAACCTTCTCTTGGCCCAACAATGGGGATAAAAGGAGGGGCCGCCGGTGGTGGATATTCACAGGTAGTACCCATGGAGGACATAAATCTACATTTTACTGGAGATATTCATGCAATCGGAGCAGCTCATAACTTATTGTCTGCAGCTATCGATAATCATATCAAACAGGGTAATGAACTGGAGATTGATCCTACAAAGGTTACATGGCCGCGGGTAGTAGATATGAATGATAGGGCTTTACGAAATATAGTTGTAGGTCTGGGTGGGAAAGCTCACGGTGTTCCCAGAGAAGACAGTTTTATGATTACGGTTGCTTCTGAAATAATGGCTATTCTATGTCTGGCAAATAATCTCGGAGACTTAAAAGAGAAGATTAGCAATATTGTTGTCGGGTATACATATGAGGGCATGACTGTAACTGCTGGTGATCTGAATATGCAGGGGGCAATGACAGCATTGTTGAAGGATGCCCTAAAACCAAATCTGGTTCAGACTCTGGAAAATACACCTGCATTTATTCACGGTGGACCTTTTGCCAATATAGCTCACGGCTGTAACAGTATCATGGCTACCAAAATGGCCCTTAAATTTGGAGATATAGCTGTTACGGAGGCAGGTTTTGGTGCTGATCTGGGGGCAGAAAAATTCTTCAATATCAAGTGTCGTTATGCAGGTTTGAATCCTGATGCAACTGTTATTGTAGCTACCATCCGCGCCCTCAAGATGCACGGTGGAGTTGATAAAGCTAATCTAAAAGAAGAGAACCTGGATGCAGTAAATAGGGGTTTTGAGAATCTGGAGAAACATATAGAGAATATAAGTAAATTTGGTCTACCTCTTGTAGTAGCAATCAATAGATTTCCTGATGATACAGAGGCTGAGCTGGAACTGGTCAGGGAGAAATGTCAGGAACTGGGTGTACCGGTAGCTCTATCAGAAATATGGGCTAAAGGTGGAGAAGGAGGGATTGAACTTGCAGAAAAGGTTCTGGATGTTCTTGAAAATGTAAAAAGTAAATTCCATTACCTATATGGTGATAGTTTGAACCTTCAGGGAAAAATTGAAACTATAGCCCGGGAGATATATGGTGCAGATGGTGTCGACTTTAGCTCAAAGGCCATTAAACAGATACAGAATTATGAAAGTCTTGGATATGATTACTTACCGGTCTGTATGGCTAAGACCCAGAGTTCAATATCTGATGATCCCTCATTATTGGGACGGCCGGAAGATTTCAGGGTTTCAGTAAGAGAAATAAATCTGTCTGCAGGTGCGGGATTTGTTGTTCCTTTAACTGGACCAGTATTAACAATGCCAGGACTGCCGAAAAAACCTTCAGCAGAGTTGATTGATATTAATGAAGATGGTAAGATTTCTGGCCTGTTCTAGTTTGAATTATTACTGTCAAGAATAAATTGTATTAATATTAAGAGAAAGTTATTAAACCCAGAGGAATTTTGTATGATTATAGAGTTATTTGTTGTTTAGTTTATAAAAATGTATAATAAGTACTTGTATTTAGTGGAGTAAAATGTTAAAATTTTATAATGAAAGTGGCTGAGTAGGGGTCATGCGTATAGAGTGCTTAAGGATGGGACGTTGCCTTAAGACGAAATACCTGCTGTAAGGTAACCATCTATAAGTGTAGGTATACAGATGTGTTATATGAAGCAGGTTGCGGTATGGCTGCCGCGTCCGCTGTCACCAGGGAGTCGAGATATCCCTTCTCTTTGGTGTGCAGGAATCTGCCACACCTTTAAAGAGAAGGAGGTGCCAGAAAATGAATAATCCTACAAAAAGGATGGTCTATTTATCTTTTCTGATTGCCCTGAGTATTATTTTAACACGCCTTTTAAGTTTGAGAATTGCTATTGGTGGTGTTGAAGGAATCAGAATTGGATTAGGCGGTTTACCTGTAATCATGGCCGGAGTTTTATTCGGGCCCCTTGCAGGGGGACTGGTAGGTGCTGTCAGTGATGTGCTGGGGTTTGTTATCAACCCGATGGGAGCATATATGCCCCATTTTACTTTGACTTCGTTTCTGACCGGGTTTATACCGGGTTTTATAGTTTATTATATCTTCAAGAAGAAGATAAACTATTTGACACTATTTATTGCAATTTCAATTGGGCAAACCATTACATCTATTATACTTGTACCAGTATTTCTGGAAATGCTATTTGGAGTTCCCATTATTGAAGCTACTATGATTCCCAGAATAATTGGCCAATTGATCCATATACCTATCTATGCCTATGTAATAAAGGTATTACTCAGGTATGATCCAATAAGGAATAATTGTATTGAATGTAATATTACAGGTTAAATAGTGATTAATACCCCGGAGAAGTAATTTTCCGGGGTATTTCAATTTCTGACAGCAATTATTGTTGCTTTATCATGAGATGCTTTTTATTAATATAAATTAGGTCATTCGTCCGGTATCACAGCACAAATGTCCTAATACTAAATAATTAAAAAGATAGTTATCTGTGCCCGGTTCGAAAACTTGACAATCGCTTTATATATATATATGATAATTATTAATAAAGTGGTTTACAATAAAGAGAGTGTTGAGATCTTAATGGAGGTATATAAGTTTATGAGTGTTAATGTTAATGAAAAAGATATAATCAAACAGATAGAGAAATTAAAGGAAGAAAGAAATGCCATTATTCTTTCACACTATTATCAGATAGATGAAGTACAGGATATAGCAGACTATGCAGGTGATTCTTTTGGTCTAAGTCAGAAAGCCGCAACAACAGATGCAGATGTAATAGTATTCTGTGGTGTACAATTTATGGCTGAAAGTGCGAAGATTCTTTCTCCAGAGAAGACTGTGCTTTTACCAGAGAAGATGGCAGGGTGCCCCATGGCTGACATGGTTGATGTTGCCGGTTTGATAGAAATGAAGAGTAAGTATCCTGACCATTCGGTAGTAACATATGTTAATTCAACAGCAGCAGTAAAGGCTGAGAGTGATGTCTGCTGTACATCTTCAAATGCCCTGAAAATAGTTGAAGCAGTAGATAATGATAAAATACTTTTTGTGCCAGATAAAAATCTGGGAACTTATGTGGCAAATCGAACAGATAAAGAAGTAATAGTCTGGGATGGGTATTGTAATACACATCACCAGGTTGAACTTGAAGAGATAAAAAAAGTGAAAGAACGTCACCCCGATGCCCCTATTTTAATACACCCTGAAAGCAAACCGGAAGTAGTAGCAATGGCTGATTATGTAGGTAGTACAGCAGGTATATTGAAATATGCACGGGAGAGTGAAGCAGATACCCTGATAATAGGAACAGAACAGGGGATACTGTATCAGCTCAAGAAAGAGAATCCCGGGAAGACCTTCTATATGCTCAGTCCCAGGTTAATCTGTCCAAATATGAAAAAAACCAATTTAACTAAGGTTTTAAATTCACTGGAGAATAATGAAACTGAAATATTTATTCCAGAGGAAATTTGCCAAAAAGCTTATCAGGCCCTGAACAAGATGCTGGAACTGGCCGGGTGAAGTTAATTTATGAAGAAAGATACTAATGATAGTAAAGTAATAAATAAGGGAAGAGAAAGTAAAACTTCAAATAATGATAATCAATCCAATAGTAAAAATAATGTTATCGGTAATAAAAAAAAGGATATCAGGATTGTGGATACAGATTTTCTTGTTGTGGGAACAGGGATAGCGGGACTCTATACTGCCCTGAAATTGAGCACATTGGGCAAAGTAACTATTCTGACCAAAGAACAGCTGGAAGATAGCAATACACAATTTGCTCAGGGTGGTATTGCTGCGGTACTTGATAAAGGGGATTCCTGGCAGCTTCATATGAAAGATACCCTGAAGGCAGGAGCCGGACTCTGCAACAGAAAAGCAGTAGAGGTCCTGGTAACAGAGGGGCCTGCCCGGGTTAAAGAATTGATCAGTCTTGGCACCAGCTTTGATCTTATTGAGGGCGAACTTGATCTTACCCGGGAAGGTGCCCATAGTAGGCGGCGGATTTTGCATGCCAGGGGAGATGCCACAGGTGTAGAAATCAGGGAATCATTAACCAGACGGATAATCAATAAGCAGAATATAGAGCTGGCAGAAAATACTTTTATGATAGATTTGATATCTACTGAACTGGATACTGAAGATTTTAACCTTAATTCTGAATATAATGCTATTAATTTTGAACATAGCGACATTAATACAGAATATAGAGCTATTAATTTTGAAGACTTGAATACACGGGAGTCTGCAGTAAGCGAGAATCACAGTGAAATAAATTTGAATAACAGATATGTCTGCGGTATTCTGGCTTTGAATAATAATCAGCCTGTGATATATAAAGCAAAGGCTGTCATCATTGCCAGTGGAGGCTCCAGTCGGGTGTATGCCAATACCAGTAATCCCCCTGTTACTACAGGTGATGGTATCGCTGCTGCTTATCGAATCGGTGCTGATATTATGGATATGGAATTCGTACAATTTCATCCTACCACATTCTACAACCCTGAGGGGGCTTCATTCTTGATATCGGAAAGTGTCAGGGGGGAAGGGGCTGTATTGCGCAACAAAAGTGGCAGGAGGTTTATGCCTGATTACCATCATCTGGCTGACCTGGCACCGAGGGATGTAGTGGCAAGGGCAATTATTAATGAGGCCAGGAAAGATAACATCCCTTATGTATATTTAGACGTGACAGAACTGGAAGATGACTATATATTGAAACGCTTTCCGACTATCTTTAATACCCTTAAGCAGTATGGTGTAGACATGAGAAAGGAATTAATACCTGTTGTCCCGGCTGCACATTACTTAATGGGTGGTATAAAAACTGATACTTATGGTCATAGCAATTTAAAAGGATTATATGCCTGTGGGGAAGTGGCCTGTACTGGGGTACATGGCGCAAACCGGCTCGCCAGCAATTCCCTGTTGGAAGGTCTTGTTTTTGGTCATCGTATATATGAAAGCATTAAGGGACAGATTGAAGAAGGTGTATTTTTCGCAAGAGAAATCAAGCTGAATATTGAGCGATTGTGCAGTCAGCTTATATACATTGAAAATAACTGTTTGGATTTAGAAAGAATTGATGAAACTAATGATAATAATGAAGAATTTAACATTGATCATAATAGTGTAAACGAGTATGGAGAAAGCAGTTTCTCTCAATCCTCAAATATTAGAAAAGAATTAAGAGTATTGATGACTAATAAAGCGGGTATAGAGAGAGAAGAGGATCATTTAATTGAACTTATAAGCTGGATAGAAAACTGGGTCAGGAAGTATTCAAAAGGAACTAACCTGGGCCTGAGAGGATGCGAACTCAGGAATATGCTGCTGAATGGGTTGTTGATAACATTGGCGGCCTTATCCAGGGAAGAAAGTCGCGGTGGTCATTATCGTAGTGATTATCCAGAGCCTAAAAAAGAATGGTCCAGAAAGCATATTATCTTTAATATAAACTATCCGGAGGGAAAAGAATATGTATTGGAATGATAAATTAGTAGAAGATATTATAGAAAGGGCTATCAGAGAGGATATCTGGACAGGTGATCTTACAAGTGGATTATTGATACCTGAAGCAGACATCGGTCATGGGTTGATTATGGCAAAAGAAGAAGGAATAGTAGCTGGTCTAGCTGTTTCCGAAAAGGTATTTTATCAGGTCAGTGATGAAATTGTATTTGAATATCTGGTCACTGATGGAGATAAAGTTGAAAAGGATCAGCATCTGGCTGAAATAAGGGGTCCTGTCCGGGAGATTCTTAAAGCAGAGAGAATAGCACTGAACTTCCTGCAGAGACTATCAGGTATTGCCACGAGGACCAGTAGATATGTGGAAGCAGTAAGTAATTATCCGGTAAAAATAGTAGATACCCGGAAAACAACTCCCACTCTAAGGGTGCTGGAAAAATATGCAGTCCGGGTAGGTGGAGGCTATAATCATAGAATGGGCCTTTATGATGCAGTAATGATTAAAGACAACCATATTCTGGCTTCCGGCGGTATAAGCAGTGCAATAAACAGAGTAAGGAAACAGCTGGCACATACCACAAAAATAGAGATTGAGGTAGAGAACATTGATGGAGTCAGGGAGGCTTTAAGTGCCGGAGCAGATATTATCATGCTGGATAATATGGAAACATCCGAAATGGCTCTGGCTGTTGATATTATAGATAAAAAAGCCATAGTCGAAGCATCCGGGGGGATAACCCTTGAAAGCCTGGTTGAGGTAGCTGCTACTGGGGTGGATATAATTTCGGTAGGTGCCTTAACTCATAATATTAAATCACTGGATATCAGTCTAAATCTAAGATAATAGGAAAGAAAAAAGGTGATGGTCATAATAATTTAACCCAATATAATCTGATATCTTACTGCATTTTTTGTTGGTGGTGCAATCTTTGCTAGTACTAATGTTTTAACCCAATATATAATCTGATATCAGGAATGTGTTTTATAGAATTCTACTTAAGCTATGGCAGCAGAAATGCTGTCTTTTTTTAATTGCCAGGTAATTATAAGCCTTCATACTATAATTTCAGTTCTTAAGGAAATCGCCTGATATGAGCTGGGATTATACGCTAATTGTAGAGTTCTGGAGTAGTTTGTATTTTTTATTGCCAGAATAAATATATTAAAAATGGTATAATTATTAAATATACTATTGACATACCTGAGCATTTATATTATAATATTAGTGCACTAGTCAAATAGTACATATGAGCATACATAGGAATTAATATTTAAAGAAGCTTTAAAGCAGCACATATATAATTTTTTCGTTTTTAATTTAATGATAGTATTAAGTACCTGGAGGTGATTTTTGTCTGTGATGATTGAAACAAATAATCTATATAAAAAATACTATATGGGGGAAGTCGAAATTGAGATATTGAAGGATATAAACCTGAATATTAAAAAAGGCGAGTTTATATCTATAATGGGCCCATCAGGGTCAGGCAAGAGTACTCTGTTATATCTTCTGGGGAGTCTTGATAAACCAAGTTCTGGAAGTGTGAAGATCAATGGTAAGGAACTATCTGTCATGAAGGATCGGGAAGAAAGCCTACTGAGGAGAAAAGAGATAGGTTTTGTTTTTCAGTTTTATAACCTGGTCCCCAATCTTACAGTAGAAGAAAACATAATGCTTCCGATTCTACTGGATGGTAAAAGAATGAAGGAATATCAGAATGAATTGGATGAAATTCTCAGGGTTGTTGGTTTGACTGACCGTCGTGAACATACCCCGCGGGAGTTATCTGGTGGGCAGCAGCAGCGTGTTGCTATAGCGAGGGCTTTGATAAATGAGCCTGATGTTATACTTGCTGATGAGCCTATAGGTAATCTTGATAGTCAGACAGGTGAAGAGATAATGGAACTCCTGCAGAAAATTAACCTGGAAAAAGAGAAAACTATTGTTCAGGTTACTCATTCTGCAAGTTCCGCTGAATATGGAACAAAAATAATAAGATTAAAGGATGGTAGGATAATATCATGAAAAAAATAATTATTGTTATCTTTGTGATAATATTGATCTTTATAGGGATCTATTATTTTATACAGGGTTCGGGGAGTAGTAGTGCCGAGGAGCTTACAGAGAATACTGTTTCAGTACAGGAAGAGCAGATAATTGAAGAAATAAATATTGTAGAAGCCTTTGGTAATGTTGTCATAACGGAGCAGATAAATATAGTCCTGGACTTCCCTGCAAAAATAGACGATGTAATAGTTAAAGCAGGTGATAGAGTTACCAATGGTGAAAGGCTTATTACTCTGGATATATGTGATATAGAATTGGAGTTAAAAAAATTAGAAAGGCAGCAGCATTTAGCAGAAAATGAGCTGCAAAATATAAGTGAAAATAATAAAATTATACAGGAACAAATAGTTCAGAAATTAAACACAGAGAAGAACTTATATCAGCGGGAAAATCGTGAACTGGAGAGAAAGAAGCATAATTTAAATAACGAATCCAGTCCGGATTTTATCAGCTTATTAAATGAACAGGAGATTGCCAGGCGAAAACTCACAGAAAGAAGAGAAGAATTAGCCGATAAAGTGATTCTCTCTAATGCTGGTGCAATTACACAATACGATTTTGATCAATTTAAGAAGACAGTAATCGACCAGGAAGATGCAGTCAAGATGATAGAACTGGCACTGGATGAATTAAGATTCAATAAACAGGAAGAAATAGATTTACTGGAAAAAACCGTGAGTGAAAGGGCCAGTAGAATAGACGGATATGAATTAGAATTGGCAGGTCAGAGAGCGAATAGTAAGCAGAGTGTTTTTATACAGGAAAGTAAAATAGGAGATATAAGGGAAGAGATAGAGGATTTAGAAAAGAATCTATATCACAGGGATTATTTAGATGGTCGCGATATTATTTCTACCCTTGATACTGCAGTAATATCCAATATAAACTGTATATCTGGAGACTATCATCAGGAGGGAGAGATATTAGTTAGTTTATTAAATCTAAATGAGTTATTAGTGGAAGCTGATGTGCCAGAAGAATTTATCAAAGACGTAAAAGAGGGAGCTGCGGTCAGGATTATTCCCCTGGCATTACCTGGCAGAGAATATCACGGCAGGGTCGTAAAAATTTCTGATATGGCAGAAAAACGCGGTGGGGAGACCGTTATACCTGTAGAGATAAGTATTGATGACAATGATGATTTCCTTCTGCCGAATTTTAATGTTGATGTAGAGATAGAAAAGGGCTAATTCGCTTTTTCTAATCCAGACTATAAATAACAAAGAAATTAAATAGAAAAAATAATTTTTGGGGGTAATAATCATGAAAAAAATCACATTCTTTATTATGTTCATTTTACTTATAACAACTCTGGGAGGCAATGCATTTGCCGAAATATCTTCCAGACTTCAACAGGAGTTAAAAAAGGTAGATGATCTAAGAAATGCCTATACAGAAAGTGAAGATGAAGCCATTGAAAATATTCAAGAGGCACTGGAAATGTCTGAAAAATTAATCTGGAGATACCCGAAAACTCCTGAAGTATATGTAAAAGCTGCTGCCTGCAGTAGTGACCTGGGTAGTTTTGACTCAATAGATAACATAAATGATATACTGGAAAAAGGAGAAGAATATGCAGACAAGGCTATAGAACTGGACCCGGAAAATTCCTATGCATATTATTATAAAGCAGCTTTAATGGGACAGATAGGATTGAACAGAGGAATACTCAGCAGTTTATCTAAAGTAAAACCAATGCGGGATGCCCTTGAGAAATCTTTAGAATTCAATCCTGATTTTGCTCCAGCTTATGATGTTCTGGCAGCACTATATCAATCTGTACCCGGTTGGCCTATAAGTATTGGGAACAAGAAAAAGGCCCTGGAGAATAGGATTAAATGTGTAGAACTGGAACCAGCTAACTTTACTTATCAGGTATCACTATACGAGCTATATAAGGATATGAATAAAACAGAAGAGGCCAGGGAGATGTTGATGGATTTTCTTGAATCAGATATAGAAGGCCCCAACTATACAGTCAGTCACGAACAGATAAAGGAATATGCAAGGCAGGAACTGGAGAAGTTGGAAGCAGAAGATAGTAATTAGTAGTTACACAAAAATTGATTGATATTTGGCCGATCAATACCATTAACATTAAAGAGATTATAGTCGAAAAATTAATTAAAAGATGATCGCCATGCCAATTTGTTCTAAGGAGTTTCTTATGTGGATAATACTAAAGTTTACCTTAAAAAAGTTAAAAGAACATAAATTCAGGACGTTCTTAATAATATTCTCTATCACCCTTTCAGTTGCGCTGCTTTTTGCATCTCTGGCCATACAGGATACTGTTTCGGAAATGTATCTCAATACAATGAAAAGGTCTTATGGTTCAGCAGAGATTGCTGTTAGTCCAGGGGAGGATTCGCCCAGTGATTTTTTTCGCAGTTGCCGGGCAGAAGCCCATAGAGATAAATTTGAATATGTTGTAAGTTATATTGCTGGAGGGGCCTATTATCAATATGGTCCCAGAGAGTCTATAAATGTTAATCTTATGGGATATGAGCTAAATCAATTACAGCAGTTTAACCCTATTACCATGATAGAAAAGGCTTTTGATCAATTTAAAGGGAATAGTGTCTTAATAAGCAATAAGACTGCTGCTGATTATGGATTAAAGATTGGGGATGATATTAAACTCGAAATAAATGGATATGATTATCGCTTCTTTATATCTGGTATAGTTGCTTCTGAGGGCTTATTTCAACCGGATAATAATGCTATTACTATAGTGGCTAATCGAGAGAAACTGGCCATGTTGTATGGGGCGAGAGGCCGTGCAAATAGAATATATGTAAAAACAAATGAGAGTACAGGCACTGAAGAAGGACTGAGGTTACTGGAGGAAGAATATCCCCGGTATCAGGTTCGAATTACAATTGACCCGGAAGAAGCCCTGGCCTTTACCCGGCAGATGACTACTACCTTTGTACTGATGCTGCCGCTGGTGGTCTTTATTAGTATATTTATTATTTATACTTCTTTCAAGGTAATCACAATGGAGCGATTACCTATTATCGGTACTTTCAGGAGTATAGGGGCTACCCGCAAAATGACAGATATCCTGCTTCTCTCAGAGAGCTTGTTCTATGGAATATTTGGCGGTGTTTTTGGGGTACTGCTGGGTTTTGGTATTCTTTATATTATGATGCAGACAATGTCTTATGATGAGTTCAATGATATTTATATGAAAGTAGAGATGGTTTACAGCAGCTGGCATATCCTGATATCTTTTGGAGGAGCAGTAACTTTATCTCTTATTAGTTCATTGATACCTATCATAAAAATATCAAAAATACCAGTTAAAGATATAGTATTAAACAATATACGCAGCAAAGTAAAGAAAAGCAGCCTCAAGTTATATCTGGGCTTATTATTTTTACTTATGGCTGTATTAATACCCACTTTTGTACCACAGTCTATAGCACTTATTGTAGATATTGTAGCCATGGTTTTACTGGGATCGGCAGTAATATTACTGGTACCCTATCTAACGAATATATTAGTCAGGATCTTTGAAAAAACATATAGTCTATTACCCGGGAATGAGGGGATACTGGCTGCAAAAAATCTACATGACAATAAAAGTATCATGAATAATATATCATTACTTACAATTGGAATAGCAGCTATTTTAATGATAACAAATATAAGTAATAGTGTTGGTATTGAGGTGCTCAGTGTTTATAATGACGGAAAGTTCGACATCATGACATACATATCAGGGGCTGACAGGAGGATTTCTTCCAGTATAAGGTCCATAGATGGAGTCAGTAGTGTCTATAAGGCCTATCATGCAGGTGGTGTGGATATAGCTGGTGAAAATGCATCAATTAATATCTACGGCAGTGATGGTAAGGAATTTTTTGATTACTGGGATTTTGATTTTCTCGGTAATAAGGATTCAATACTGGAGGGTTTTACTGAAGCAAGAAATATTATTTTGACCCGGATAACGCAGGAAAAGTACGGCTATCAGACAGGAGATATAATAACACTGGAAACTGTCCGGGGTGATAAACCATATAGGATTGTTGGCTTTGTAGATTCTCTGATGAATCTGGGTAGTGTTGCATTTGCCAACCAAAAGTATTTTAAGCGTGATATGGAACTGAGTTTCTATGATGATATCTATATCCGGACAAATCAAGATCCAGAATTAGTAAATCAGATGATAAAAGACAGGTTTTCGAGAGGGAGATATATCTGGTCAATGCCCAAAGAAACATTGAAAGAGAGTGAGATGAGCACATATGACCGTCTGCTGGGTCTCTTAACGGGTTTTTCCTATATAATTATGATTATTGGTATTGTCGGGATATTTAATAATTTTCTGGTAGGCTTGATGAGCCGGAAAAGGGTTATAGCAGTTATGCGTTCGGTGGGTATGAGTAAATATCAACTGATAAAAATGCTTTTCCTGGAGTCGCTGACCAGCGGCTTAATTGGAGGTCTGATCGGCTGTCTGGGAGGGATATTATTCATAAAACTGGCAGAGTTCATGTTGGCTGATATAAATATCCCGATGACCATTCATTATCTACCATCAATGTTTGGCAACCTTATATTAGTTGGGGCTTTGATATCTGTAATCGCTTCTATCAGCCCGGCTATTAAGACGTCAAGATCCAGTATCATTGATTCTATAAAATATGAGTAAGCAATTGCTCCAATTCTTTATATCTTGCCAGTTGTTCCTGGTAAGGGGTTCTATTTAGACCACTTGGGGATGATATCACAAAATTTTTTATACCTGAAAGCATATGTTCATTCTCATCCTGCAGTCCTCTTTCTATATCTTTCTTATCACTATAATTACGGTAGACACCGATACCGGTAAAGCAGGCGAATTCTGGTTTGTATTTTCGTAATTTTGCTTTAAGTATTTTTCTTCCAGTAAGATACTCCTCTTTATTTAGGTCGCTTGCTTTCTTACTGGGCCTCATCACTATATTGGTAAGGCCATACCCCAGCTCCAGTAATTTGAAATCTTCTTCTGGTTTGAGCTGGTATGGAGTTAAACCTGAATCATAGAGCAGCTTCCAGAAACGGTTGTTTCTACCGGCATAATGATGGCCGGTTTGCGCAGAGCGGATACCAGGGTTGAAGCCTATGAATATTACTTTTAGATTATAATCCAGATAGTCCGGCAGTTCTTTTAATTTGCTCATTATAGGTCACCTCAAATGGTATATTAATAATAATCAAACTGAAACCCCATTTAGTCATAAATAATAAGATTAAAAATTTCATTAATAATGTGCTTATATTTATTATTATAGGCAATTATAAATATCTAAGCAAGAATAATTTGAAGACAGTAATAAAAAGGATGCCGTGGAATCACGGCATCCTTTTATGGGGAAAATCTCGTTATTTTTAATATGTCTGATTGGGCCTTTTGCCAATTTCGGCAAATAGTAATTTTGTTAGTCCATCTCTAATTACTTCAATACGGATGGTATCTCCGATTTCCTTTTCGTTTACTATTTTTTGAACATCTTCCATATCATCAATTAATGTATCATCAATCTTTGTAATGATATCATTTGCTCTTAATCCTGCTTCATATGCCGGACTATCTTCCATTACTTTGCTGATAATTACGCCATTTAATTTTTTTAGTCCGTAATATTCTTTATATCGTTCTATATTCTTGCTATCCATTTCACCATAATAGATTCCCAACCATGGTTGAACTATTTCACCTTTCTCTCGAAGGTCTCTTACAATATGTTTTACTTCATTAATCGGTATGGCAAATCCAATTCCCTGTCCCTGCATACTAACCGCGGTATTTATTCCGATTACTTGACCATCAATATTTAATAGCGGCCCTCCACTATTACCGGGATTGATAGCGGCATCAGTCTGAATTAGATTGGAATAAGTTCTTGGACGACTTCCCTGTGCTGGTATATTTATTGGTCTACCCAGGGCGCTGATAACACCTGTCGTTACAGTATGCTCAAAGCCGAAGGGGTTCCCAATTGCTATAGACCAGTCGCCGGGTCTAATAGTATCAGAATCACCCATTTTAATAGGATGGAATTCCTGTTCTTCATTAATCTTCAGTACAGCAAGGTCTGCATCATAATCTGCCCAGACCACTTCTGCAGGTAGAGGTTCTTCAGAAGTCTTAATTGTTACTTCTATATTATTTGCATTGTGTATCACATGTTCATTTGTCACTACATAGCCGTCTGTAGATACAATAAATCCTGAGCCAAAGCCCTCACGTGTTCTGGGTTGCTGTTGATCAGGCATCTGGAACCGGTCTCCAAAGAAATATTCAAAAAATGGGTCGTTAAATGGGCTTTCTTGTCCGCCACCCGGCACTTCAACTTCAGCAGTAACAAGTACTACTCCTGCATCAACCTGTGCAGCAATGTCAGCAAAAATATTACCACCTGGTACTCTTATATCTTCGGCATCTAATTTTTCTTCTGTAGTCTGTTCTGTCATTTGTTCTTCGGCGACCTCTGTCTGGCCTTCATTTGCACTGATATCTGGAGTAACCTCACCTATTGATCCTACAGCAGCACCAATTAATAGAGCCACTAAAGCTATAATAACATATGAGGTTACTCTGGATTTTGATAATTTCATGATAATTCACCTTCCTTTTTAAATTTAAAATAATTAGTAAATGTATTTTTAAAAATCATTTATAACTTACAAATTTGAATTAAATATTTCTTTAAGAGCCTTTTGTTTATTTATAAGATTAAGTACATTAAAATTTATATTATTATCCTTTACTTTACATTAAAAATTATAATAAAATAGTTATAGAAATACAATTAAAGCATAATTAGAAAAAGATTAAAATTAGATTAAACAAATAGGTCATCTCCAGAGGTATAAAGATTAATTCAATATAATCGCAAAATTTCAAGGTGTATAAGCACGGGTATGGAGGAGAGTCAACAAAATTTAGGGGGACATAATGAAAAATATAGATATCAAGCTAGTTGAATATTTACATAATAGCAGAGGAGAATACCTGTCAGGGGAAGAGTTAAGTAAAAAACTTGGGGTTTCACGTACTGCTATCTGGAAGCATATAAAAAAGTTGCGCGAAAAAGGATATAGGATAGACTCTGTCACAAATAAAGGGTATTCACTTAAAGGTATCCCGGATAGAATAACCCTAGAAGAAATTAAGATTATTTTGGATACTGAAGAGATGGGAAAAGAGCTACTTGTTTACGACAGCCTCGCTTCTACGAATGAAAAGGCCAAGGAACTGGCCCGACAGGGGTATGAGTCAGGTACTATTGTTATTGCAGAGGAGCAGACTGCGGGAAAGGGAAGATTGGGGAGACAATGGTATTCGCCCGCTGAGACAGGTCTATGGCTGTCCATTATCCTGAGGCCTGATTTGCTCCCGATTAAGTCTCCATATTTAACTATTATAGCATCCCTTGCAGTATATCAGGCACTGGAGAATATCATTGATTCGATAGGTGATGCCGGGGGTATTCTGGTTCAGCATGAAGATTTAGATAAAGGCTTAAGGATAAAGTGGCCCAACGATATATTGTTGAATGGTAAAAAAGTATGTGGTATTTTATCAGAGATGAGTGCAGAAATGGACCATATCAAATATGCGGTTGTCGGTATCGGAATAAATATAAATCAGAATTCTTTTCCTGAAGAAATAATAAATATTGCCACCTCATTGAGGATAGAGTATCAGAAGAGCTTTAGAAGAGTAAAACTCCTGAAATTGTTGTTAACTTATTTTGAGAATTATTATTATTTATTATTACAGGCGAAAGACAAAGGAATTCTGGAAACCTGGAAAGAAAAGCTTTCAATTATTGGACAAGAAATAACCATTTACAGTAATAAGCAATCCTTTTCAGGTATGGTATTAAACATTTCTGAACAGGGTGAGCTTATATTAAAGACAGATGATAATACAATAAAGAGATTCTGGGCCGGGGATGTATCACTGCGTAAAATTAAATAAAACATTTTAATCTCTGGAAGGATTCTACAGATAAATGAAGAATAATTAATTGAAGGGGTAGGGTAGAATAAATGGTAGAATTGTTGATATACTACCCCAAAAAATACATAGAGGAGGAATGTTTTTTGAAAACTTCCAATTTAATAATTCTTATTTTGGTAGCAGTACTTGTAATTTTTGGTGTTTACTTTTTTACAGCTAATACTCCGGACGAGGGAACAACTGATCAGCTTGCTGAAGAAACATCACTGAAGGCAGCAATGGTTACAGATGTTGGTGGCTTAGGTGATCAATCATTTAATGATGCTGCCTGGAGGGGGCTGCAGAGAGCAGAATCAGAACTTGGTGTAGAAATTGGCATTATCGAGTCAGCGGACATGAGTGATTATGTTGAAAACCTCAGTAGCCTTGCAGAGCAGGGTTATGATATGGTCTGGGCTATCGGATTCCTGATGAAAGATGCACTTGCTGAGGTAGCCGAACAATACCCTGATACTACTTTTGGTCTGATTGATGATGTAGTTGAGGCCCCAAATGTAGTCTCTGTTACATTTAAAGAAGAAGAAGGTTCTTATCTGGTTGGTGCAATTGCAGGCCTGGAGACGAATAGTGATAAGGTAGGCTTTATAGGTGGTATGGAAATGCCATTAATCAAGAAATTTGAAGCAGGTTTTCTGGCAGGTGTGAAAGAAGTAAATCCAGATGCTGAAGTTTTTGTCGGATATACAGGTGCATTTGATGATCCAAGTTCTGGTAAAGAATTAGCACTAACACAATATAATCAGGGTGCAGATATAATTTATCATGCTTCAGGCGCCTGTGGTATTGGTGTTATCAAGGCGGCTGCAGAGCAGGAACTTTATGCTATTGGTGTGGATTCACCTCAGGCACATCTGGCTCCATATTGGGTACTTACCAGTATGGTAAAAATGGTTGATGTTGCTGTATTTAATGAAGTTAAGGCTTTAGAGGAAGGTACATTTGAAGCCGGCCACGAGGTTTATGGTCTAGAGGAAGATGGTGTTGGCTATAGTGAGCATGCATTAGCAAAAGTGCATCCTGATCTGATGGTACAGGTAGATCGATTAAAACAGCAAATAATTGATGGTGATATAGAGGTTCCATCAACACCTGAAGAAGTAGAATAAAGAGTTTGCTATATGCCCCCCTGTATCTGGGGGGCTTTGCTATCAATACATTATAATTAATTATAAAGCGTTCCAACATATAATATTAACAATATTACCACTATATTATTGAAAAATTCGATACATTTCGCTTATAGCTGAAACACTAACTTTAGCAAAGGAGATGAACATTTGATGATTTTAACAATAGATGTCGGAAATACCAATACGGCACTGGGTGTTTTTGAAGATGGAGAACTCAAAAAGAAGTGGTATATATCAACAGATAAAGATAAGACATCTGATGAATATGGTATTCTGATTAATAATCTGTTTACCTATGAATGGTTAGATATTAAGGAGGTTACTTCCATCGCTATATCAAGTGTTGTACCTCCTGTTGTTACATCTTTAAAAAGGGCATTGCAAAATTTTCTAAGTATAGATCCTTTAGTAGTTGGACCGGGTATAAAGACTGGGATTAATATAAAGATAGATAATCCGCGGGAAGTAGGAGCAGACAGGATTGTAAATGCTGTTGCTGCTTATGAAAAGTTTAAAGGGAAGTATCTTATAATAGTTGACTTTGGTACTGCTACAATAATGGATGCTATTTCAAGTAAGGGAGAATATCTTGGAGGTGCAATTGCTCCGGGTGTTGATATTTCTACTGAAGCACTTTTCAGAAATGCTGCTAAATTACCCAGGGTTGAATTAATTAAACCCAGAAATGCTATTGGTAAAAATACTGTAGAGGCTATGCAGTCAGGAATTATTCATGGTTTTGTCGGCCAGGTTGAGGGTATTATCAGACAGTTTCAGCAAGAAATTGGTGAAGAGACATATGTTATTGCGACAGGAGGAATGGTTGATCTGATTGCTCCTGAAACAGAAATGATTGATAAAACTGAGCCTTATCTAACGTTAGAGGGTTTATATTATATTGTTAAACTAAATGGACTTGATTAAGAGAAAAAGGAAAATTAAGAGGGATAAAATGAATATAGCAGATATAAATATAGATGTTCCAATTATACTGGCTCCAATGGCAGGTGTTACGGATTATCCTTACCGTCAGATTATTCGTCAGATGGGATGTAAACTTCTATACAGCGAGATGGTAAGTAGCAAAGGACTTGTATATGGTAGTGATAGAAGCTATGATCTTATGGAATATACAATTAAGGATGATGGTTTTATTAATATACAGATATTTGGTGAAGAGGCTTCTTTTATGGCAGAGGCTGCACAGATAATAGAGCAAGAGATAAAGCCTGATATAATAGATATTAACATGGGCTGTCCCACTGCGAAGATAGTAAAAAACGGATCTGGATCTGCATTGATGAAAACCCCCAAACTGGCAGGAGATATTATTAAAGCAGTTGTAGGGGCAGTAGATGTGCCAGTTACTTTCAAGATACGTACGGGATGGGATGAAAAGAATATAAATGCTGTTGAAATAGCTCAGATTGGTGAAAAGATGGGGGCAAAAGCAGTGGCTGTCCACGGCAGAACCAGAGAACAGTTCTATCATGGTGAGGCAGACTGGGATATCATCAGAGAGGTGAAAGAGGCAGTAAATATCCCGGTTATAGGTAATGGTGATATCTTTGAACCTGAAGATGTAATAAAAATGTTTGAAGAGACAAAATGTGACGGTGTTATGATAGGACGGGGATGTCAGGGGAACCCCTGGCTGCTGCAAAGGTCTATACATCTACTGGAGACAGGCGAACTATTACCCGGACCTGAATACAGTGAAATAATAGAGATGGCCATTTATCATTTGAAGAAATCCGTGGAGTATTTTGGTGAAAAGATGGCAATCCCCCGTATGCGTAAACATCTGGCCTGGTATATAAAAGGAATGCCATTTTCTACAGAGATCAAAAGCAAGATAAATCGGCTGACAAAAGAGCATGAGGTGGAGAGGGAAATGATTAATTACCTGGAAGAACTGGAAACGTTAGAAAATAATACATAAACAAGAAAATAGCATATAACAACTGTTAAAGTACAGTAAGTATTAATTAATAATGAGAAATATTAAGTATTGCTTAATCCTGAAAGATATATAAAGAGTAAACAACTACTTTTTATATATCATTTTAAGCATCATTTCGCCTGCATGATCCATTGCATGGGGTCCTAAAAGAAGGATGATGTCATTCTCATTAACAAAATTGAGGGCTTTTTTGAGGGCAGACTCCAGTGATTGACAATGTTCAAATTTAATATGATTTTTTATCAGGGTGTTTATGAAAACATCTTCTTCTCCTTTATTAACTTTATCGATAGGTTTAACAACATCATTACAGTTTGATGTAATTAGATGATAATTATTTATATCTTTCAATATTTTGCTGATTGTTTCAGCATTTTTTTTGTTGATCATTTGACCTCGATTTCCTCTTAAAGAATTTATTATAATAAGATTATTAAACTCCAGATTTAAAACTGAAGAAAAAACCGCTCCATAACTACCTGGATTATGTGCACAATCATCTATAATTGTAAATTCTTGATCATATATAAACTGCAATCTTCTCCAGATACCCTGGAAACCTTCAAAGAATTTCTGAATTGTTTCCTGTTCAATATTGTAATAAAGAGCGACAGTTATTGCTATAAGTGCATTATATATATTATGAGCCCCTGGTAATTTCATTCTAACGGTGAATCTACAGGGATTTATTTTCTGTTTTTTTTCATTTATAAGGGGACGGTTTAAATTATATGTAAATTCTTGACCCTTCTGCCACTTTGTAATATCATCTGCACTTATATCACATTTACTTTTGATGGAAAAGTTATACTGTTTTTTTGCAATCTGTCCAAAAGAACGCAGGAATTCGTTATCATTGTTCAGCAAAACAAGGGCATCTTCTTTTCTTTCCAGGAAAGTTCTTTTAACCTGTAGGTAATCATTGAAATTGGGATGCAGGTCAAAATGGTCTGCGCTAATATTGGTACCAATTTTAATGGCAAAATTATTACCGACAATACGTTTAAGTTTTATACCATGTGATGAGACCTCCATACAGGCATACTTCAGTCTATTTTCAACCATTTGCCGGAGGTATTTCTGCAGGGTAATAGGATCAGGGGTCGTTAAATTACCTGGCAATATTTTTTTTCCTGTATCTACATTTACGGTGCCGATTAAACCTGCTATATTTTGGCGACTGGCTTTATTTTTATGATAATTTAGAAGGTTATATATTAAGTGTGTAGTAGTTGTTTTACCGTTTGTACCAGTAACCCCAATAAGATTTATCTGATTTGATGGATAATTATAGTATTCAGCACTGAGATGAGCCAGGTAAGTTCTGGCATCATTCACCTGAATAATGGGTATACTTTTGCGAGATAGAATAGCTGTGTCCAATTTTTTGTCTGTAAATATTATGCTGGCCCCATTATCAATAGCTTCGTTTATAAATTTATTACCATCGGTTTTAAACCCACTTATCGCTACAAAAGCGTAACCAGGCTTAACTTTACGGGAATCACAGGCAACGCCTGTTAAATTAGGTATTTTTTCCTGTGATATTAATTCTTCCATTTCCATATACCTCCATGTCTATTTTGTTAATAATATAATAGAACCACATGATTTTTTAAGTTAAGAAAAAATATCTTTAACAACAATGTAGTTCTTTAGATCTATTAATTTCGTTTCTTTCATTCTTTTATATATATTATAACATTATATTTGAATAATGATACTATTTTATGGAAATTAAAATACTTAAACTCCTTGACCTTATAGTTTTAAGATGATAAAATTAATGTGTACATATTTGTGCACGTGAATGAGGTGAATAATTATGAAGTTTTCCAGGATAGGTAATAAGATTATTAATAATAATCAAATCGAAAAAATCGTGGAAAGAGTTATTTCTTTGAGAGAAAAAGGATATTCACAATCTCGTGTTGCGGATGAAATAGGTGTCGAAAGAAGCTTTATATCCAGACTGGAGAGTATTGGAGAAATCCGTAAGGGCAAAAAAATAGCTCTGGTTGGGTTCCCTATCAAGAATAAAGAAGAAATAGTACAACTTGGTGAGGAATATGGTCTGGATTATATACTTTTGATGACTGAGGCAGAACGTTGGTCCTTTATACAGAACAAGAATGGTCTTGAATTGTTTAATCAGTTAATAGAAATAATAGTCAAACTCAAGAAATTTGATCTTGTTATTTTCCTTGGTTCTGATATGCGTCTCGATCTGATTGAGAAGCTTATTGATGGGAATATTATTGGTGTAGAGCTGGGTGAATCACCAATTCAGGAAGATCAGTATGTAGAAGTGGATAAAATTGAAGATATTATAGTATCATTTTTAGATTAAAACACAGATTAATCTTTTGATAAAAATTTGTTCTATTAAAATAAACCTTATTTCCAGTACTTTAAAAAGTTTATATTGGGATCTACAAGTTCATAGTAGGGTGGTGGATGAAGATAATGAAGAAAGTTATCAGTATAAGTCTGGGTTCAAGTAGAAGGGATCACAGGGTTGAGACGACTATTCTTGGTGAAAGGTTTATAATAGAAAGAAAAGGAACTGATGGTGATAAAGAAGAAGCCCGGCAGTTATTTACTGAATTAGATGGTCAGTATGATGCCTTTGGTATTGGCGGAATAGATCTTTATTTATATTCAGGGAATAATAGATATACCTTTCGAGATGCTAAAAAGTTGATAGAAAATGTAAAAATCACACCTGCTGTTGATGGAAGTGGGCTAAAAAATACCCTTGAGAGAATCGTAATAGATTATATGGAAAACGATTATGGTATGAAGTTTAAAGACAAAAAAGTGTTGATGACTGCTGCAGTTGATAGATTTGGGATGGCAGAAACATTCGTCAAATATGGTGCAGACATAGTCTTCGGTGACCTTATTTTCGGACTGGGTCTCCCTATAGAGATTAAGTCATTGAATAAATTAGACATGATTGCCAGGGTTCTAGCGCCGATTATTACAAAAGCACCAATTGAATGGGTCTATCCCACCGGAAGTAAACAGGAAGAAAAAAGAGAATTAGATGATAAGTATACCCGCTATTATCATCAGGCCGATATAATCGCAGGGGATTTTTTATTAATAAATAAATATCTGCCGAAGACTTTAGAAAATAAAGTGATAATAACAAATACTGTAACTGAAGAAAATATAAGGGAACTTGAAAAAAGAGGGGTTAATATGATTGTTACAACGACTCCTGAGTTAAATGGGCGCTCATTTGGTACAAATGTAATGGAAGGTGTTTTGCTTGCGCTATCTGGCAAAAAAGTTCCTCAGCTTGACAGGGAAGAATATGTTCAATTACTTGAAATGGTACAGTTTGAACCAAGAGTTATAGAATTTAAAAAACAGGCTGTAGGCTAGGAGGCAGTATAAGATGAAGAAATTTGCTTTTATTATCCATCCACTGGAATTAAAGGATTTTTACCGTAAGTTTTCCTGGGCAGATAAACTACCAGATAGTGTACTGGAACATTTCATACGAATGATACCACCTATAAAGGCTTCTCATATTACAGGAATAAAATCACTAACTGGAAAAGAGATAGAGGGTTTCTTTTTGGGGGTTACATATACCTCCAAGCAGATGTTGACTCTGCCGACAGATAAGGTTCTTAAAAAAATTATAAAGGCGGGAAAGAAAGCGAAAGAGTTGGGAGCAGATATTGTTGGATTAGGTGCCTTTACATCTGTAGTAGGAGATAAGGGTATAACCATTGCAAAAGAACTTGATATACCAGTGACTACTGGTAACAGTTATACAGTAGCAACAGCTATTGAAGGTACGAAATTGGCCGCAGATAAGATGGGGCATAAGTTGAAAGAGAGTACAATTACTATCATAGGCGCAACAGGCTCTATTGGTCGAGCGGTAAGCCTGATATTGAGTATGGATGTGAAGCAAATAAATCTTGTAGCCCGTAATACTGATAAACTTCAGGTACTGAAAAAAGATATTGAACGACTGAATCCTGCTGTTGAAGTTGTGTACACTACAGATGTTGGCAAAGTGATTCAACAATCAGAGCTTATCATCAGTGCTTCAGGTGCTGTCGAATCCCTGATTGATCCTGCTCATTTACAACCTGGCGCTGTTGTCTGTGATGTGGCGCGCCCCCGTGATGTTGCTGTAAAGGTAGGAAAAGAGCGTGATGACGTTCTTGTAATTGAGGGTGGTATTGTTAAAGTTCCTGGGCCTGTTAATTTTAACTTTAATTTTGGTTATCCATCAGGTACAGCATATGCCTGTATGGCTGAAACAATGATGTTGACCCTTGAAGAAAGGTTTGAAGATTATAGTCTGGGACCAGTTATAGAGATTGATAAAGTTAGAGAAACCCTGGCGATGGCCGGCAAACATGGATTTGGTCTGGCAGGACTGCGTAGTTTTGAGCGGGCTTTGACTGATGAAAAAATAGAGGAGATTCGCCAGAAAGCAAATGAAAAAATTGTTGCTTTTTGTTAGAATTCTTTAATGATGAAAATTGGCAAAGATTCCTTGACAAAAATTAAACAGTAACTTATAATAATTAATAATTGGAATATACATAATAGTGTCAAGCAGATTAAGTCTTGACACTAATTTTTTAATGCTTTTAATGATTTATAGTTATATTTCAATGTCTTTTAGGCAATGTCTTAGTAATATATTATGTGTAAGAATAATGTAATTAGGTTTATTAATGTATTAAATTTTATATAGTTTAATTTTGATCTTTGAAATGTATAGAAAGAAAAATGTATAGGAAGAAAATTCTGGGGGATAAATTTATGAAAAGGAGTCGAGATTATGCCAGAAGAAATATTATTAACTCAGGAAGGATATGAAAAGCTAAAAAGCGAACTGGATAACTTAATAAATGTAAAAAGAAGGGAAATTGCCAAGAGAATTAAAACAGCACGTGAGTTTGGTGATATCAGTGAGAATTCTGAATATGATGATGCAAAAAATGAGCAGGCTTTTATAGAAGGGCGTATAAAAGAAGTGCAGAATATGCTTCGAAATGCCAGGATAGTAAAAGATGATGAAATCACTGGTGAAACTGTCAGTCTGGGTACTATAGTTAAATTACATGAACTGGATACTGATGAGGAGTTTTCATATACTATAGTGGGTTCAGCGGAAGCGGATCCTCTAAATTTTAAGATATCCAATGAATCACCTATCGGAAAGGCTATATTGGGCCATAAAGCTGGAGATAAGGTAAAGGTAGAGGTGCCTTCAGGAATAATGGAATATGAAATTTTATCTATCGAAAAATTTAAAAAGGGGTAGAGTTTTAAAATGACTGCAGAAAATATGGAAGATTTAAATGACTTAATGATTCAAAGGCGAGAAAAACTTGAAGAACTAGAAAAGAATAATCTCCAACCATACGGAAGAAAGTATCAAGCTACACATCATGCTGCTGATATAGAAAAAAAATTTGATGAATTAGAAGAAAAAGAGGTTTCGCTAGTAGGTAGGGTTATGGCAGTAAGGACACATGGGAAGGCTAGCTTTGCTGACCTGATGGATATGACTGGCAGGATCCAATTATATGTAAAAGTAGATGCAGTTGGTGAAGACCGTTATCAATTCTTCAATAATTTGGATATTGGTGATTTTATCGGAGTGACCGGTACTGTCTTCAAAACGAGAAGAGGTCAAATATCTATTAAAGTTAGTGGTTTTAACTTTTTAAGTAAATCACTGCGTCCCTTACCGGAAAAATGGCATGGATTGAAAGATAAAGAAACCAGGTATCGTCAGCGCTATGTAGATTTGATAGTTAACCCTGATGTAAAAGAAACATTTGTGTTGAGGAGTAAAATAATTCGAGAAATAAGGAAATATCTAGAAAACAATGGCTTTCTTGAAGTTGAAACACCAATGATGCATCCCATTCCAGGAGGAACCAGTGCAAGGCCTTTTATAACACATCATAATACACTTGATATGGATCTTTATATGAGAATAGCTCCAGAGTTATATCTGAAGAGATTGATTGTTGGTGGTTTTGAGAAGGTTTTTGAATTAAACAGGAACTTTCGTAATGAAGGTATGTCTTTCAAACATAATCCTGAGTTTACTATGATGGAATTATATCAGGCAAATGCTGATTATTATGATATGATGGAATTGATGGAAAATATGGTTGCTCATGTGGCAGAAGAAGTGCTTGGCAGCACAAAAATCAACTACCAGGGAGAAGAAATTGATCTGGCTCCTCCATGGCGGCGTTTAACTATGGTTGAAGCGGTGAAGGAATATACTGCTGTAGATTTCGAAGAAATTACAAGTGATCAGGAGGCAGTGGATGCTGCTAAGAATATTGGAATTAAAGTAGAGGAAGGAACCCCTAAAGGATATGTATTAAATCATGTTTTTGAGGAAAGGGTTGAAGGCAAATTAATACAGCCTACCTTTATAATGAATTATCCAATCGAAATATCACCACTTGCAACGAAGATGGATGAAGATCCAGATTATACCTATAGATTTGAACCCTTTATTTACGGCTGGGAACTGGGTAATGCTTTTACAGAGTTAATTGACCCGGTTGATCAGAAGCAGAGGTTTGAAGAACAGGTAAAACAGCGTGCTGCTGGCGATGATGAGGCTCATATGATGGATGAGGATTATGTTCGCGCTCTGGAATACGGCATGCCGCCGACAGGTGGATTGGGTGTTGGTGTTGACAGGATGGTAATGCTGTTAACAGATTCACCTTCAATTAGAGATGTAATATTGTTTCCAACAATGAGGACTGAACAATAAATAGACTGTCTTATTTAGTTACTATACGTGTCTTAAATATTTATACACAATAAATAGATATACTAATTATATAAAACCGACAAAAAGCCAGAGTATCTACTCTGGTTTTCTCTGTATTGCAGGATAAGGTAGGGAAAGACGACTTTCTATCCACTTTTTCAAAATACATTCAAGGCTGTATAGTATCTTAAATATGCCTTACAAGGGTATAAAACAAAAATTATTAAGAAAAGCTCTAAAAAAGTAAGGGGGTAACGAATTGAAGGTTCTAATAGCTCCTGATTCATTTAAGGGTAGTTTATCCGCAGTGGAGGTAGCTGATTATATTGAAAGAGGTCTTTTAAAGGTCTGTAAAGACGTAAAAGTTATAAAGTTACCTATGGCAGATGGGGGAGAAGGAACAGTAGATACAATACTTGCTGCATTGAGCGGTAAATTTATAGAGGCTGAGGTGACTGGACCACTGGGAAATCAAGTGATAGCTGGTTTTGGTTTAATTGATAAAGGGCGTACAGCCATTATAGAAATGGCTGCTGCGTCGGGCTATACCTTGATCCCTGAAGATCAGGCAAACCCAATGAAAACTACAACATACGGTACCGGTGAACTAATAAAAGCTGCTCTGGATAAAGGTGTTGAGGAAATCATTCTAGGAATTGGTGGTAGTGCAACAAATGATGCCGGTGTCGGAATGGCTCAGGCTCTGGGTGTAAGTTTTTTAGATAATGCTGATAAAGATATAGGTTTTGGAGGGGGTGAATTATCCAGGATCAAGAAAATAGATTGTAGTTGTCTGGATTCGCGAATAGAAAAAGTAAATATAAAAGTTGCCTGTGATGTTAACAATCCATTGTATGGAGAAAATGGGGCAGCCTATGTATATGGACCACAAAAAGGTGCTACAGATAAAATGGTTAAGACCCTTGATAAAAATTTACGACATATAGCGAAACTAATTAAAAATAAAACAGGGATAGATCTTCAGACAGTACCAGGAGCTGGAGCAGCAGGTGGTCTGGGGGGAGGTTTAAAGGCCTTTCTGGATGCAGAATTACTTTCTGGAATTGACATTATCCTGGACACTTATAATATAGACGATAAAATAAAGGGTACGGACCTGGTGATAACTGGAGAAGGTAAAATTGACAAACAGACTATGAATGGGAAAGTACCGCTGGGAGTAGCAAGAATGGCAAATCATTATTCAATACCAGTTGTTGCAATAGCAGGAATGGTTGTTAGTGATGAATGCAGTGAATTGAATGAATATATAGATTGCATATTTAGCATTACTCAAGCGCCGGTGGATATAGAGCAGGCGAAGAAACAGACATCTTCATGGATTGAATTTACAACACAACAGATTATAAATTTTTATTTGCTAAAAAACAATGATTAGTTATATATAGTTATCTAGATTTAACTATATTAATGTATTTCTAAAATCATTAATCATATTATTAAGATGATATAAAAAGGGGAGAGTTATATGTTAGAAAAGATAAGTATACATACCAATGATAGAACAGAGTTAATTGAAATTACATCTAAGGTAAAGGATGTGATAGCAGGTAGTAATATAAAAGATGGTATTGTAATGGTATATACACCACATACTACTGCGGGAATTACTATTAATGAAAATGCCGATCCTGATGTAGTTAAGGATATCTTGATGGAAGTAAATAAAATAATACCATTCAGTGATAGTTATAAGCATAGGGAGGGGAATTCTGCAGCGCATATAAAGAGTAGTTTATTTGGTGCTTCAGAATCACTTGTACTAAATGATGGGGAGTTACTTCTGGGAACCTGGCAGGGTATATATTTTTGTGAATTTGATGGTTCAAGACGTAGAAAGATTTATATCAAAATTATAGAGGGTTAATAAATACAAAAAGTTGTGGGAAAAGTCTTGACAGTATCATAGAATTTTGTTAAGATAACATTTGTCGCCTGAAGAAGCCGATAAAAATTGCTGCAGAGTAGGGGAAAAGCCGCTCAATGGCAACGTAAAAAATATTGATAAATAAGTACTTTATAAGTCTACTATAGACTTTTATAGTAGCCTGCAAAAAAGGATAAAAAATTCTTGACAGGAGATACTAAAAATGTTACGATAAATCCTGTTGTGTTTGGATGCTAGAGATAAGAACAAAGAAAACTCAAAAGGTTTTCAAAAAGTACTTGACAGTATTCGACACAGATGATAAGCTAGTAAATGTCGCGTTTGGAAGTGAGAGGTTGGAAGTTAGAGCTTAGATAAAACATTTAAGGCCTTCTTACAACTGACTTTATAAGTTTCATAAATTTATGAAACTCGCAAAATACTTCTTGACAAGTGGCATTGAAAATGATAAGATATATTTCGCGGTCACAAAACAATTTAACACTAAAAACAGTAATAAATCACACTACTAAATCATATTAAATATATGAAGCAAGCATTAAAATATTACAATTATATGAGGCTGCAAAAAAGTGAAAATGATCCTTGAAAATTAAACAATAGACAAAGACGCTAGTGCGGTTTAGAGGTTAGAGATTAGAAGTTGGAGGTTGGATAAACCAAAAACATCTAAACCCAAAACCTTTTAAACCTTAAGTCTTCAATTTAAGAAGACAAAAAGTCTTAAAACAATGAGTAGTCTATCTAGACAATAGACAAAACAGTAATTCAAAGAGCTAAATTAAAACTCTTATGAAATAAACTTTTATGGAGAGTTTGATCCTGGCTCAGGACGAACGCTGGCGGCGTG
>JBKGXW010000001.1:0-94683 GCA_046546395.1 Halanaerobiales bacterium | reverse complement strand
AATAAAATTTTAATTTTAAACGCATTGATAATTTTATTATGACCATATTCGATTAGGCCTCACTTGAATCTTCTTCTTAATTGCGCAATGTTGATTCAAGTATGACCATATTCGATTAGGCCTCACTTGAATCTTCTTCTTAATTGCGCAATGTTGATTCAAGTATGACCATATTCGATTAGGCCTCACTAAAATTTTAATTTTAAACGCATTGATAATTTTATAATAGCGATATTATCAATTTCTATCATCTGTCAAATATTATACCATCCCTGTTAGAATTCGGCAAGATATATATAAAAATAATTAATTCGTTTGAATAAAATATCTTAAAATAAAATACTTACAGATAAGTCTTTAAATATCCGGTCGATTGCTTCACCAACCAGTGGTGCTACAGAAAGGACTTTAAGGTTGTCCATTCCAAAATCTTCATTTTGAGGTATAGTATCTGTAATTATTAGTTCTGTTATAGGTGCTTCTCTTAAACGCTCTATAGCAGGTCCAGAAAATAAACCGTGTGAAGCACAGACATATACATCTTTAGCACCCTTCTCCTTAAGAACCCGAGCAGCTTCGGTGATAGTGCCAGCTGTATCAATTATGTCATCAAGCAAAATAACATTCTGCCCTTCTACATTCCCAATAACATTTTTAACCTCTGCCACATTTGCCTTAGGCCTTCTCTTATCTACTATAGCTAATGGTATATCCAGTGCTTCAGCAAAGGAACGAACTCTTTTTACAGCTCCTACATCTGGTGCCACGGCGGTAGTGTTTTCCTGATCCATATCCTTGAAATAATCTATCATTATTGGCGAGGCATAGAGATGGTCTACTGGAATATCAAAAAATCCCTGAATTTGAGGTGCATGCATATCAATGGACAATAATCTTCTGGCGCCTGCTGTAGTTATTAGATTAGCTACCAGTTTGGCAGTAATCGGATCACGAGGCTGGGCTTTTCTGTCCTGACGAGCATAACCATAATATGGGACCACAGCGGTGATTCTTCTGGCAGAAGCCCTTCTAAGAGCGTCAATCATAACCAGTAGCTCCATGATATTTTCATTTACAGGTGGGCTGGTTGGTTGTATAACAAATACATCTGCTCCCCTGACTGTTTCATCAATAGCTACTCCAATTTCTCCGTCCTTAAAACGGGTAATCTCAGCACTAACCAGACTTGTACCTAAATAATCACAAATCTCTTCAGCAAGTTTCGGATGACAATTGCCGGCAAAAATTTTTAACTTATCACTATATGTAGACATCAATTTTCACCTATACCTCCCTATTCCTTTTTAAATACATGGGCCGGTACGCCAACTACGGTAGTCCCTTCTTTAATATCTCTGGTAACAACAGATCCTGCACCCGTTTTCGCTTTATTATCAACCTTAACGGGAGCAATTAATGTTGTATTACTTCCGATAAATACATTGTCACCTACAGTAGTTTTGTGTTTTTCCTGACCATCATAATTTGCAAATATAGTTCCTGCACCAATATTGGTCCCCTGACCAATACTAGCATCACCTACATAACTCAAATGGGGTACTTTAGTTCCTTTCCCAATTTCAGCTTTTTTGAGCTCAACAAAGTCACCAATCTTGGCCTGTTCCGAAATATTACAACCTGGTCTTATATATGCAAAAGGACCAATGTTGGTTTCATTACCTATCTTACTTTCCATTACTATGCTATGATCTTTTATATTAACATAATCTCCTATTTCTCCATCATTTATTCTACTATGTGGAGCAATAGTACAGTGAGTTCCTATTTTTGTATTCCCCTCAAGATATGTAAAAGGGTAAAGAATAGTATCCTTCCCGATCTCTACCTGACTATCGATATATGTGGTATTCGGATCAATAATTGTTACACCATTCATCATGTGTTTTTTGTTATTCCGGTCTCTCAGTACTTTTTCTGCCCGGGCAAGGTTTACTCTATCATTTATACCAATAATCTCACTATTTTTTTCAATAAGCATAGGAACAACAGCTTTTCCCTGATCAGTTAAATATCCTATCGTGTCAGTTAAATAATACTCGCCCTGTGCATTATTATTATCTATATTATCAAGTGCTTCAAGGAGTAATCTGCTATCAAAACAGCACACCCCACTGTTTATCTCATTGACAGCCTTTTCTTGCCTGCTCGCATCTTTTTCTTCTACTATCTTTTCAATATACCCATGTTGGTTCTTGATAACTCTACCATATCCAGCAGGATTGTCAATCTGAGCCGTAAGAACTGTACAGGCAGCTTTTTCTCTCTGCTGTAATTCGATAAATCTTTTTAAAGTCTCTTCTCTTAACAGAGGTGTATCACCATAGAGAACAAGAACTGGTCCATAATGACTTTCAAGATAATTTCTGGCCTGCATAACCGCATGCCCGGTACCCAACTGTTTTTCCTGAATTACAGTTTTTATCTCATTATTATTACCTAGACACTCATTTACTTCATCACCCTGGTGACCAATAACAACCACAATCTTTGAACTGAAATCAGTAATACCATCAACAACATGCTTTATCATGGGTTTCCCTGCTACATGATGTAATACTTTGATTTTATCAGATTTCATTCTTGTGCCCTGACCTGCTGCCAGTATAATGGAAAGAACATTAGACATAGGAATTATCCTCCCTGTTCCTGGAGTTTTATACTAAACTCATCATTTTTTAATGACTGACGATTTTCCTGTTTTATTATATCCCCCAATTTAAGCATAAAATTAAGCTCCGGGATGTTACCATTTAGAACTAAATATCTTATACAAAGGGGGTAAAGCGCATCCTTAATACCATATTCAACAAGTAAGCTTATATCATTATAAGCATTGAATAATCCAATAACATCAGTATTAAAAAGTTTTTGAACAGCAATATTAAGACTGGAACTGCCGATAATATTGGAAAGATTGCTATTTGCCATTAATTCCATTGTATCATCATAATAATATAGTTCAGGCAATTCATCTCCATAAGCAGATTCCAGTATAGAGATATCTGAATTAAAGTTATGACCTACTATTATCTCCGGTTGATACCTGTTTATTGTACCCCTCAAATGATTTATCCCATCAGATATACTGACAGAATGAGCAATGGAATTGTTGGTAAATATTATACCCGATGTAATGTATTCTAATCCATCCATAATGATATACTGGATTGAATCCAGGTCACTTTTTAAATATTCAGTATCAATTCCCATGATTCTTCTTGCCCTGGGTTTTTTACTCCAGGCAGGATCAACTACAAATGTTACAAGCCTGTCATATGTAACATCCAGTTTATCCAGTTTCTGCAATATACTTGAGTTGGGATTACGAATCCCAATTATATCAGCAATTTCCTCTATTGAAGCAGCTTTAAATTTCTTTTCGGTAGGAAACCGCTGCAGCAGCATTTTCAACCTTTTTCCTCGTCCCAGAATAACTGCCAGTTTGTGTTGGTATAAATCTTCAGCCATAACATATGGTTTCATCTAAAAACTCCCTCAATAATAACCTTAACCGTTAGAAGTATAACAGAGAAAAAGGGTTTTGTCAAGAAAGGAACAAATTGCCCCCTCGCTATCTAATAGATATTAAAAAGACAGCGACTAAACTTTTAGTCCCTGCCTTACTTTGGTATGTATTTGTGATATCTTTTAAGATTATTCATTTGCAATATTTCCTGGCTTTTTAAATTACAATTATGCTATCTCCTGGTTGTATCTTTCAATTACAGCATCATGAATAAGATTTCTGGTATCAGTATTAATGGGATGACATATGTCTCTAAATTCACCGTTTTTATCTTTACGAGACGGCATAGAGACAAACAATCCTTTTTTACCATCTACAACTCTTAGATCTTTAATCACGAAAGAGTCGTCAAATGTTACACTGGCAAAAGCTTTAGTCGGTCCTGTCTGTGATGTCAGAAAAATCCTTACTTCAGTTATATTCAAAACATCCACCACCTTAATATATTGTTATTATGTATTATATATATAAAATTTGCAAAAGTCAAGAAAAAAAAGGAAATTATTCCATCAACCTCCACAATTCATCTTTCTCGGGCCAGACGAAAGCTTTTTTCTTACCGGAAATTATAATGTTCTTCTCTTTCTCTGTCAATACCCCAATCTTTGCAGCAGTTATTCCCTGTTTTTTTAATTCATTTATTAGCTTTTCACTTTCAGGTACAGCTATAAGCATACTTCCAGAAGATATTAAACCAGCTGGATCTATATCCAGTGCCTCAGAAATTACCCCTGTTTCTCTGCTTATAGGCAAACTATCTATATATAGATCAAAACCGACCCCGGCAGCCTGTGACACCTCTTCCAGAGCACCATATAACCCGCCCTCAGTTATATCATGTAGGGCATGTGCCCCATAACTGACAGCTATTCTGGACTCATTAATTACACTAAGTTTGTTTTTATATCCAAGAGCCTCTTCAATAATATCCTCAGAAACACCTTTGTCTTTCAATAAATCAGAATAATCATTTGCAAGTATATAGGTACCCTCAATCCCCACTCCTTTTGTAACTACAAGATCATCACCTGGTTGTGCGTCTGCAGACGAACGAACCTCTCCCTTTTCGACCTTTCCTACTGCTGTAACACAGATTATCGGTTTATTTACAGCTGATAGTACCTCGGTGTGTCCTCCCAGAACCTCAACATTAATAACCGCCGCGGTTTCGATTATTTCATTCATCAAATTAGTAATTTCTTTTTCCTTAACTTCTTCAGGGAGAAGTAATATTACCTGAATACCTATTGGCTCAGCTCCTGCAGCTGCTATATCATTACATGCCACATGTACTGCCAGATACCCCGCGTTTTTGCTTGCACCTGTAATAGGATCTGAAGATATAACCAGTAAACTATTCTTTAAATCAACAACAGAACAATCTTCTCCTATTCCAGCATGAACCAGTACATCATTCCTTTTATATTCAATTTTATTTAGTATGATCTCCTCAAGTTTTTTTCCAGGCATTTTACCTATCTTCATTGTTACATTCCTTTCTTATGAGATTAATTCAAAGGAGCCCAGACAGGAAATAGTATTAAATCCATCAGTGCATCCCCTATATAATCTATATTACACACATATATACTGATACAAACGTTATATTGAAACTAACGCTACTTTCTTTATTAAATTATTATAACGTCTTTAAATCTTTTTAGCAACCTCAGTCTTATTCACAATTCAGATAGAAAAAATCCCGGATCTAAATAAGACCCGGGATGGTAGAAGGCTTTTAACAAAATAAATCTTCTTATCTAATTCTATTTAAGCAAATAATAATTTTATATATTTAAGTATTGATCCAATTCCCAATCATGTACCTGTGTTCTAAAGACATCCCACTCTATTAATTTTCCTTCAACAAAGTGTTCATATATATGATCGCCAAGAGTATCTTTAATTACTTCATCTTGACTAAGGTTTTCAACAGCTTCCATTATACTTCCTGGCAGACTCTCAATTCCACGCGCAGCTCTTTCATCTGGTGTCATACCGAAAATATTTTCCGTAGTCTGTTCACCCGGCTCAATTTGATTCTTGATACCATCAAGCCCAGCCTTTAACATAACAGCCATAGCTAAGTATGGATTGGCTGATGGGTCAGGATTACGCAATTCTATCCTGGTACCATTTCCGCGGGCAGAAGGAACCCTTACAAGTGCACTTCTATTCTTCCCAGACCAGGAAATATAGACAGGTGCTTCATAACCCGGTACAAGACGTTTATATGAGTTAATAATTGGATTAGTAATAGCTGCGATAGCTGGTGCATGTTTTAATATACCACCCATATAGTAATAGGCGATTTCACTTAATCCATTTTCATCATCTGGATCATAGAAAGCATTTTCCCCATCTATAAATAGAGACTGATGTACATGCATCCCAGAACCATTTTCTCCAAAGATTGGCTTAGGCATAAATGTAGCATGTAAACCATGCTGCATTGCTATAGACTTTGTTACAAATTTAAAAGTAGCAATATTATCAGCTGTTTTCAAAACCTCTGCATATTTAAAATCTATCTCATGCTGCCCTGGTGCCACTTCATGATGTGAAGCCTCTACATCAAAATCCATTTCTTCCAGCGCAAGAACTATATCGCGTCTGGCATTTTCTCCAAGATCAACAGGAGACAAATCAAAATATCCACCTTTATCATGGGTAATTGTTGTAGGCTCTCCGTTCTCATCTTTTTCAAAAAGGAAAAATTCTGGCTCAGGTCCCGCGAACATTTCATATCCCATTTCTCTAGCTTCTTCGATGACTTTTTTCAATATACTGCGAGGACAACCACCGAAAGGTTCTCCATCGGGTGTATAAATATCACACATTAATCTGGCAACTGCTCCCTCTTTTGGCTTCCAGGGAAAAATTGTAAAGGTTTCATAATCAGGTTTTAAATACATGTCAGATTCATGGATTCTTGTAAAACCTTCAATAGATGAACCATCAAACATAATCTCTCCATCCAGAGCTGTTGGCAATTGTTCTACTGTAATTGCCACATTCTTAATAGTCCCTAAAATATCTACAAACTGCATCCTGATAAACTTAACATCCTTTTCCTGGGCTAACCTCAAAATATCTTCTTTTGTCATTGACATGACTACTCACTCCTTGCTTCTTCTTATTTTTTTGCCTTATTTAATTTATTTGAAACAGGAAATTTAGATGATAAATCACCTTTATTTATCCTGTTACTCCATCTATCACTCTTTAAATTGACCGAGTTACTCTTAACAGGTTTGGGCTGGTTTAATTTGTTTTTTATAGCTTCAATAGTATATCCCTCATCTAAAAGAGATTTTATTTTTTTCATACGGCTTATATCTTCTTCAGAAAACAATCTCTGATTACCTTTTGTTCTCTCCGGGAAAACCAGACCGGTTTCATCATAATATCTAATTTGTCGTGATGTAAGTCCTGTTTCTTCTTTAACAACCCTCATTGGTATGTTTTTTTTAACCACCATATATTAACTCACCTCACTTTTTATCCTTTTTTAATCTTCCATTTCCCATTTCATGTTTAGATTATATAACATACGTAACTCTATGTCAAGTTCATGTAAGGTTTTTTTCTATTTTTTTTTATTTCGTGCCAACAAATATTGCATGAAGCTTGTCATGTCAATATTTATTGATAATTTTTATTTTCCCCACATATATTTTAATATACACTAAAAAGGGGGTAATATAATGTCAAAGATTAAAAATTTCTTTCCGGGAGGTAATACCCCACAGGGCTTTTATTCATTTTATCAGTATCTCCCATATTATGCCGACAGAGTCTATATTATAAAAGGTGGACCCGGTACAGGGAAATCAACTTTTATGAAAAAAATTGGCTATCAATTAAATGATGCAGGTTATGATATAGAGTTTCACTGGTGTTCTTCTGATAATAATTCTCTTGATGGTGTTGTTATACCAGAATTGAAAACCGCTGTGCTTGACGGCACAGCACCTCATATGACCGATCCCATCTATCCAGGTGCAATTGATGAGATTATTAATCTGGGGAAATACTGGAATAGAGACTCACTGGAAGAAAACAGAAGTGATATTATGTATTTAACAGATCTAATCAGCCAGCGTTTCAGTCAGGCATATAGTTTTTTAAAAGCAGCTAAGTGTATACATTTACACTGGAAAAAATATTACCAGAAAAGTCAGGATAAAGATTTTTATAATAAACTATTAGATAAACTAATCTGTAAAAATGTACTCAAAAGAGAAATTAGCTCAGGTTCAGAACGTCATTTATTTGGAAGTGCTATTACGCCCGGCGGTGCAGTCAATTATCTGGAAAATTTAAGTGAAGATATAGAGAACAGGATCGTGATCAAGGGTAAACCGGGTACTGGAAAATCTTCATTAATTAAGGGTTTCTGTGCAGAAGCGGCTAAATACGGTTATTTTATCCTATACCTACACTGCCCCATGGACCCAGAAGAGCTGGATGCTGCCATAATACCTGAATTAAATACAGCTTTACTGGTAGGAACCCCACCGCATTATCTTGAAGCTACAAAAGCAAAAGACTACACAATTAATCTGGTAGAAACAATAAATCTGGATTATATAAAGGATTACAATGCCGAAATTCTTGATGCAGAAAAATTATATGAGGATATGATGAAAAGAGTATATTACTTTCTGAAAAGTGCCAAGAACCTTCATGATGAACTGGAAGAATATTATGTCTCAGCCATGAACTTTGAAAAAATCGACCACTACAGAAATGATCTTATCAGAAAAATACTAGGGAACTAATTTTTAATTTGCAGTATCTCATACATTCTCAGGATAAATAACTTTAATTAACAAGAGTCCCCGATTACTCTCATGAGCAAGGGACTCTTAAAACATTATATATGGGTTTTCACTCGATACTAACTGTCACTAATATTTGTAGCTTGCTATGTATCTAAGTGACAGTAAGTCCCAGTATTTGCTCGTCTAAACTTCAAGTAAAACCGCCCTGAAACTAAGAGCTCACTTTACCCGATGTCTAACTGTCACTAATTTCGCTACTTCTAAAATGTAAGCAAGTGACAGTAAGACCCTGGATTCGTTCCACTAAGTTTCAGTAAAACCGCCCTGAAACTAAGAGCTCACTTTACCCGATGTCTAACTGTCACTAATTTCGCTACTTCTAAAATGTAAGCAAGTGACAGTAAGACCCTGGATTCGTTCCACTAAGTTTCAGTAAAACCGCCCTGAAACTAAGAGCTCACTTTATCTTGCATTATTCGTAAGTCGCTGGGTTTGTCTACATCAAAACCTATTTCCGGGTGATTTGTTATCATGAAGTGTCCTCTGCATCCCGTTATACTGGCAACTTTACTCTCGATTTCTCCAAGAGATAGCCGCCCTATTACAAACTTAAGAATAAACTTCATTCCCAATAAGCGACTCATTTTCCATGGTTTTTTTCGCAGCGCCAGGGCTTTTTCCAACATCTCATTTGACTCTTCCAGAATTTTGGGCTTTAAAAGTACCATATTCCCACCAGTAAATACTCCCTCAGCAAGATGAAAATAAGTTCTTTTAACTTTCGGGAATTTCATTATATTATATTCTTTCGGTATTATAGGGTAATAAAGATCAGCCTCACCATCTTCCAGACAGGTTGTTATGTAATCATCAATAACATCTGCTGTAATTAAAGGTATGTCTGAAGTCATTAATAATATATAATCTTTTTTATCAGTTTTATTTATCCCCTTAAAGATGTTCTCTTTTAATGATTCACCAGACTCAATAAATAGGTCCACTTTTTCCTGAATCGACTTTTTCAATTCGTCTCCAGGACCTACAACTATTATATTTCCTGTGTTTTGGGCCTGATTAACAGCCTTAATCACATATTCGACCATGGGTATATCTGCAATCTTAATTAAAGCTTCATGATCAGTGGTAGTTATTTCTTTTAAAGGACCTTTATTTGGAGCACCAGCTAAGATTATTACATCTAAGGCCATATATAACCCTCCCGACAGTACTAATATTTAATCTCATCTTCCAGAGTCTCTACTATATGTTTTCTCATTATAATCTTGTAGCTCTAATACTATTTTCGCCACAGCTCTGAAAAATCCTCCTTTACAGTCCAGGCTGTGGTAATATAATCATCTGACCTGGGCCAATTTTCCCTGATATTTCCTGCGGTTTCCAGATTGTTTACAACTGCAAAAACCGTAGAACCACTACCAGACATCAGGGTAAATATGGCACCCATTTCATTTAATAGTTCCTTAATATCAATTATTTCTGGATAAAAACTTTCAGCTACTTCTTCAAGAACATTGAACCATCCCTCTGCCCAATTAATCTTTTTATCAGTCGTTAGCTTAGATGTTAGTTTATCTACAGGAACTCCAGGAATTTTAAGTCTTTGAATCCCTTTATCATATTCGCTATAGGCCCAAGCAGTACTGATAGAAATACCCGGATTTACAAGTACAAGATACTGTTTTTCTATATCAGGTAATTGCCGTATCATTTCTCCTCTACCATATGCCAGGGCTGTTCCACCTCTGATACAGAAAGGGACATCTGAACCAAGCTTTGAAGCCAGTTTTTTTAATTCATCTTCAGACAAATCGAGATTATATAACATATTAATCCCATTCAATACAGCAGCTGCATCTGTACTTCCTCCTGCCAGTCCCCCAGCTACAGGAATGTTTTTTTCAATGTATATATCTACTCCTTCAGTTAACTCAGCTTTGTCAATTATTAGACGGGCAGCTTTATATGCTATATTGTTTTCATCCTCTGGAAGATCTAGATTAGACGTCGCTAATTTAATACCTTCTTCCTTCTTTTTGATAATTATATTATCATGAAGACTAATCGACTGCATAATCATTTCGACTTCATGGTAGCCGTCACTCCTTACCCCTAAAATATCAAGGGCAAGATTTATTTTAGCCGGAGCAGGGACTACTATCTGATTCATTATATTAACACCTTCAATCCATATGTTAGATTATATATAATAGTCTCTCCTTATTATTATTCAAAGCAAATAGTCAAACTTTATTTTAAGAAGAACCTGATATTATTATAACATTATAGGAATGAAATGTTAATCTATTATAAGACTTTTTCTGGTTTTTTGATCTACAACTGCTTCCTTTGTTTCAAATTCCAGCATTCCCTGCCTTATAATCCTGATAAGCTTTTCGGGGTTTTTTTCATAAAAACAGACAATTATATCACCGGGTATAGCATTACTTAAAGCCATTTCCAGGGCATCACTTTCTGCAGATATATATGAATACAGGCCCTGATAATTATTTTCGAGAAGTGCTTTTCTTAATAATCCAGCTACTTCACCGGCTTTTCTTCCTCGTAAATCCATATCCTCTTTTATGTACACTACATCAAGGTAATCAGCTATAATCTTTCCCGCCTTTATAATTAAGTCATCATTCCTGTCTCCTGGCAGACCAACTATTCCAACTAACCTTTCACCCTCCAGCTTCTTCATAAACTTGAAGACTTTTTCAAAACCAGCCGGGTTATGGCCATAATCAAGAATCACTTTAAGTCCTATTGTCTGAAAAATATTTAATCGACCAGTATTATCTGACCAGTTACTACCAAAAGAGCTCAAAGCCTTTTCTATGTATCTTTTATCAATCCCGCGACTAAGGGCTACTGAAGTCGCTGCCAATATATTTTCAACATTGTGTTTAGCTCTGCCTCCAAAAGTAATAGGGATGTTCCTGACATCACGAAATACAACTTCCTTTAAGTCTCCTTTTTGATGTACTATATTGCCGTTTTCTATATAAACTGCTTTCCCACCATTATTACAATGGTTTGTGATTATTACATTATTATTCTTCTGCGAGAAATATACGATAGGTGCGGAAGCCCTCTCTGACAATCTCAAAACTGTTGGATCATCGGCATTCAACACACAATTTCCTGTTTTTTTTACAGTCTCAATAACTAAAGATTTAATGAAGGCAAGATCTGCCAGGGTTTCTATCCCATCTACTCCCAGGTGGTCTTCAGTAATATTTAAAATAACACCTATATCACTTTGATGGTATCCCAGCCCTTCCCGAATTATACCACCCCTTGCAGTTTCTAGAATTACTATATCTACTATTGGTTCCTTAAGTAATGATTTTGCACTAATAGGTCCAGTATTATCACCTGGTATAATACATTGATCATTAATATAAGTCCCATCAGTAGTAGTATAACCTACATTTTCATATACCTGACTGAATATCTCTGCCAGTAATCGTGTAGTAGTTGTTTTACCATTTGTTCCGGTGATAGAAATTACTGGAATTCGACCATCATTATCCGGGAAAAGATGATCAATAATAGCATCAGCAGCAGGTCTACTTTTTCCTATAGAGGGATAAAGGTGCATTCTTATACCAGGCGAGGCATTAACTTCTATAATCACACCCTCCTGTTGTAAAAGGGGAACCCTTATATCCTGTGCTATTATATCAATACCTGCTATATCAAGACCGATAACATGAGCAGCCCTGATAGCCAGTTCCATATTCAGGGGATGAACCTGCCCTGTTATATCCTCTGCAGTACCTCCAGTACTTAAATTACCATTATGCCTCAAAAAAATAATTTGATTCTTTTCTGGAATGGTATCCAGATTATATCCCTCAGCCTGTAGGTGTTTTATTATTACTTCATCTATTTTTATGCGGGTCAATGGTTTTTCATGACCATCTCCCCTCAATGTAGAATCGTTAATCTGCTCTATTAATTTTCTTATGTTGTTTTTCCCGTCTCCTCTGATATGAGGAGGTTTCCTCTCCGCTGCTGCAATCATCCTATTCCCTACTACTAACAATCTATAGTCTTTCCCTACTATATATTCCTCAACAATAATTTTTCTACTATATTTTCGTGCACGATAAAAGGCTTTTTTTAATTCATACCAGTTGTTTATATTCAGGCTGACTCCTTTCCCATGATTGCAGTTAAAGGGTTTTACAACAAGGGGTGTCTCTAGATGACAGATCACATCTTTCAACTCAATAATATTTTCCAGAATAAAACCCCTGGGAACAGGCAAACCCGCATCCCTCAGCAATTCATTTGTCTGCATTTTGTTACTGGCAATATCCACTGCTATGCAGGAAGTTGTTGAGCTTATTGTGGCTTCAATCCTTTTTTGTCTTTTTCCATATCCCAGTTGATAGAGACAATTCTCTTTATCAAGAGGGATAACTGGTATATTCCTTTTCTTCGCTGAATCAATTAATGCTCTGGTACTTGGCCCTATCCCATAGCGTCTTACAATCTTTTCTCCTTCATTTTTTAGTTTATTAAGAATAAGTTCTGTATCAGTTTGCTCAGCCAGAGCCAGTACAAATTCTAAAGCTGTTTCTACTGCAAATTGAGCAATTTCCTCTACTATATATTCAGTTATAAGCTTATAGCAGCTACCTTCTATCCAGATGGTTTTTCCATAATAAACATCATATCCAAGCAAAACCTGTATTTCAAGACTGAGGTGTTCGATTATATGTCCCAGATAAGTTCCTTCTTTCAGCCTTTTTAAAAACCCTCCTTTTCTGCCCTCTGAACAACTATGATCAAGTAATCCTGGAAAATATTTTATTACAGATTTATTAAATCCTTTGATATCCTTACTTTCCACTTGGTCAAAGCTATCAAGATCACATATTGTCTCTATAACAGGCGAATAGGTATATAGGTTAGGCCCTTTCATTAAACGATGTGATATAATCTTCAATTCTATACCTCCTGTTAACTGGATCTTTAGCATCTTAATAATACTACTTATATACTCTTTTCTATTTTCAGATTCATAGAGGAAATATCCAGATGTAGCTTATGTTTCAGATATTATTATCTCCCTATTTCTAAGATTATATTTATACCCGGCTGGTAGGATATGGACCCTTACACCCAGTAAAGCAAGGGGTTGATTTTCACCTATTTCCGATATATTGCTATGTGTTATATCCTTACCATCAAGTACCATAACGGTCCTGTTTCCCATTACAGTGGCGACAGCATTAGAATTTATCTCAATTGCAGTATCTTCATCTATTCCAATACCCAGTATATATGGATTATATGCAATTGCCATCAGTAGGCGATTCATCCTTCCCCGCTGTGCAAAGTGTTGATCGACCACAACCTCTTCCAGCAGCCCCAGCCCTGAAGCCAGACGCACACTATCAAATCCCGGACTATCATTGCCACGGCCTCCAACTATCATAATATCACTTACAACCGATGCTCCCGCACTGGTGCCAGCGATGATTGATCCATTTTCATAAGCTTTTTTTAGACCTTCATATATTCTTGAACCACCAAATATACTGGTAATCCTTAATTGATCACCCCCTGTAAAAAAGATACCACCGGCTTTTTCTATTATATGAGAGTATCCTGGATCGACTGCCTTTTTTCTATTATCTATATTGAGAACCTTAATATTATCTGCACCCAATTTTTTAAAAACATTATGATACTCCTTTCCAACAGTATCAGGTTCTGAAGTAGCTGAAGTTAGTACAACAATATATGAATTACTTTCTTCTGACAAAGTAATAAATCTTTTTAATATTTCTTTATCCCTTTTTTTATCCTCCGCCCCCCCTATTAATAACATAGTACCTCTAGCTTTTTCGCCCACAAGATCATACCCTTTCCCAACAATTAGTAATATTAGATTTTCAATTACTAGTATGACCATTCACTGAAGGGATTATTTATATGAATAAAGCTTAAACCCAGATCGGATTTAAGCTCATTTATACTAAGATTTTCATCAAGTTTTATGGATGTAATTTTTAGTGATAAAAATCAAGAAATCATCAAAATTATATATCTTATTATTACTTTACTCCATTTTTAACCCGCAAATTCTACTTCAAGATAAACAGGTAAGTGATCGGAAGCAGTAGTATTTATTGTATGGCTATCTTTTACTTCAAAAGATAAAGAAGAAAAATACATATCAACTCCTTTAACCGGATTAACAGATGGATATGTTTTTCTCTGCAGAAGTACTGGTATAGGTATTAAAGCAGAAGAAGTAATATCATTTTCATTTAGTACATAATTTATCTCATCAATTTCAGTGTTGAAATCACCCATTAGAATATATGGTTCTGAAAAAACACTTAAAAACTTCTCCAGCCAGATGATCTGCTTTGACCGCTCAGTACAGTTGAGTGACAGATGGGTAGAAAGAACATAAATGCTTTTGTCATCACTAATTTTTATTTTAGATTTTATTAATGCACGCTTCTCCATTTTTTTATCAACAAGTGAAGGAAGTTCATGATTCTCTACCCTAACTATCGGATATCTGGATAGAATAGCATTACCATAACTACCAGCAATTTGCTTTTCACTTGCACCAAAAGCATAGTTCATGCCCAGCTTTTCAGCAATATAACCCACCTGATTGCGAAAGCCACTTCTTCTCATTAAATAATCTACTTCATTAAGACCAATAATCTCTGCTCCTGAATATTTAATGACCTCTACAATTCTGTCCAAATCCAACCTTCCATCAACACCTACTCCATGTCGGATATTATATGTCAGTAGTTTTATATTTTCCTTATTATCAACATTTTTACCTGTAGCCTGATAGCTCTCTACCTGAGAAACATGCATAACCCTGTTATTATTATTTATATAAAGGAAAAAAGCAACTAATATTAGCAGTAATAAAAGTATTATATATTTCTTCATCCAGTCACCCCCTATCTGAGTACCTTTACTATAAAATACCTATATAGTATTATAACATCCGCAACCCTTATATACTATATATTAGCCCTGTAAACTTATTCCAGATGCGAATCTCAAGAGAGACTAAATTAAGAGTATATTAACATATCCCTATTACATGAATATACTATATTATAATTTAAAGATATTACTTAAAAAGGGAGGTAGCTACATTGACCCACAAAATTTATATCGAAACAAATACACGTCGCCTAATATTGAAAAATAACAATCAAGTGGTCAATATATTCCCGGTAGCAGTAGGTAAACCATCTACTCCTACTCCTACGGGTGATTTTAAAATATTAAATAAAATCTACAACCCTGGCGGCATACTGGGGACACGCTGGATGCAGTTTACCTGGAGAGAACACGGTATACATGGAACAAACCAACCTCATCTAATAGGTCAGGCAGTCTCTCTTGGCTGTGTGAGGATGTACAATAAAGATGCAGAAGCAGTATACAGTAAGGTTTCTGTGGGGACTCCCATTATTATTCGACAGTCATTCACAGGGAATATAGAGCATCCAAAAGATGATCCTTCAGATTCTTCATCTGATTCAAATAATAATTCATATTTTGTTTATACAGTACATAAGGGGGATTCCCTCTGGAAGATCAGTCGTAAATACAATGTTTCAGTAGCTGAAATAAAGAGGATTAATGAACTTGAGAGTGATTCAATCTACCCAGGTCAGAAACTAAAAATCCCCACCCGCACTGATAAATAATCTAAATAGATCAGCAGGCAGAAAGGGAAATCTTATGTTTTATCCCAGGTGCTCTATATTTAAATAAACCATACAGAACTCCACCCAAATCAAAAATAAGATTTGGGTGGTGTTATCTTACAATTATTTTAGATAAATGCTTAAGATCCTTTTCCTTTATGCAAAAAAGAATGCTATCGCAATTATCAGGTAAGCAGCAATCAACTGCAGTCCTTCAAACCAGTTTGACTTGCCCTGTAAGTAAATCACATTAATAGCCAGAACAGAAAGCCCGATTGTACTGATTTCCAGTATATTAAATAAAACATTCATTGGATTTGAAGTCAGATGACTGAAAAAAATTAATAATGGCACCAGGAATAGTGCCACCTGGATACTTGAACCTATTGCTATTGTAATACTCAAATCAATCTTATTTTCTCTAGCCATTCTTACAGCAGTTACGTTTTCTGCAACATTAGAAATAATTGGCAGGATAATGATTCCTATAAAAACAGGAGAAATATTAAACCTTTCCTGAAGAATAGATATAGAACCTACAAGAATACTGGCTTCTATTGCAATAAAAGAGGTTGTTATAAACAAATAAATGACATTTCGAGCTAAAGGTCGTGTTTTCTCTTTCTTACCAGTTTCGATATATTCAGGATCTACTGAAAAATAAACCCTTTCCTGACTTCCTTTAGTTTTCTTTCTGTTTTTCTTCTCTCTCTCATGAAAAATCAGCGTAAAATATAGACTTGCAATATAAGTTGAAAACAAAACAAAGCCCACTCCTATACTCAGACGGCCCAGAATCACTGTCCTGATATTCGGTGACCCAAAATAAAAGATCGCAGGTACTAACATGCCTATTACTGCCAGCATGAGCATTGCGCTATTTGTAATTGCCAGTAGTTTATCAAATTCCTGCCTCTGATATCTTAAACCACCCAGAAAAAAAGACAGCCCCAATACTAAGAGTAGATTCATTATTATAGAGCCTGTTATATTTGCTTTCACTACATTCAACAATCCGTCATATAAAGCAAATATAGATATTATTAATTCTGTTGCATTCCCGAAAGTTACATTTATTAAACCACCCCAGCTGCTCCCTATCTGTGAACGAAGTTGATCAGTTAAACTGGACATTAAAGCAGCCAGGGGTATAATGGCCAGAGCTGATGAAACAAAGGATATTAAAGAACCATCCATAAAATAAGAAACCCCTATGCTAATAGGAACGAAAATAAGTAGTATTTTTAACCTGGCGAACATTTACTAATAATCACCTCAGGTTATATTATAACCATTCTAGTGCTTTTCATGCTCTTAAAGCTTCATCTTTTTTTAATTTCTGTTCTTCTTAACCCTCTAAGGAAATATATATAATTCTCTAGATTGTATTCAGTGTGGAGAGGTTTATCTGAATTGCCAAACAAGTATAAAAAGCATCTCGATTATCTAATTGCAAAAAAAAACAAATCATCAAGCAATGACTTGTAAAATAGTATTTCCTTTTATTTTTACTTTAAGAGAGCAAGATATATAGGTTTTGCAAACAGGTTTATATCCTTCTAATCTCCTGGTATTATCAGGCGCTGTCCTACCTGTAAATTCCCTGGATTAGTTATATTATTAACTGAAATTATTCTATCAACTGTTACACTGAACTTTTGAGCAATAAGATAAAGAGTGTCACCCGATTGGACAACATAGGTGACTTGCTGACCAGGCGCAGGTGCCGCTGGTTGCTCCGGCTGTTGTGTAGGACGATCTGAAATACTTGTTATTACAGGGACACGTACCCTTTCTGTTACAAGTAAGTTAACATCAAGAATGGCCCTGACACTTATTTCCCTTTCATTTATTCCAGAAGCAGTTATTCTGTTAAGATCTATATCAGCATAAGCCTGCATATCTGTCTCCACTTCAGGAATATCTATAAAAGTACTAAATGTAACGGTAGCAGGTGCAAAGTAGACAGGTTGATCTTCTAAGTCTGCCACATAAATGATATTAGCATCAATAACACCACTTACTAAAACCCCACCGTTTTGAGCATCTACCTCAATACTACCTCCTCGAATATTGCCACTTGCACTGATAACACGTGCAATATCAGGATTACCCTGGGGAATAGTCACCCTATCTCTGGCGGAAACTCTGGTCCTTTCCTCAACAACGACCCTTTCTACTATAACATTCCTTCTAACCGGAGATACCCTGTCTACAGGGCTAACAATATCAGTCGGTATTTCAACTAATTCCTCTTCAATTACCAGTATGGTAAAGATTACTTCTGAAGTTATCCTGACCCTTCGTCTATCTATTAATTCTACTTCCTCGCTGATAATATTGGTTTCAACATAAGCATCCATATCAGGTGTTACTCCAGTAAATGAAAAAGACTCATTAAAACCATACGTAAGATCCTCGTATTCCAGTTGTCCATTCTGATCTACATATAATAAGTCACTATCTATTATTCCTCGAACCCTTACTCTGTCATAATTAGTGGTTATTTCTGATATCTGGATACTATTATCTACATCAACAACTCTTCTTATATTTGGCATATCTGTATCAATTCTAATAGTTTCTACAAGTTCTCTTGTATAGTTTCTTTCCCTGATACTACGCTGTATTCTAAATCTTTCACGCCGAATATCTACATCCTCTCTTTCTTCAATCAATGGTACAGTATCAGGCGCAGTCAGGTCAAGGTCAATAGTTAATGTGAATTCAAGTCCAATAGTTCGATTATTAACTACATTGAAATCTATATCTGTGATAAGTACTTCTGCGTCTGCGTCAAGTCCCCGTCTAGCTCCAGCAACAGCAATTCTATCTGAAAAAGTAAAGTTCCTCCTGACACTTATTACATCAGATGGATCATCCTGAGAGGCATAATATACAGTAGCCCTGATAATCCCATTAATCACAACAGAACCTGTTTCAAGTTCAATGCTGCTTATTTCAACTCTGGCATTAACGCTGACTACCCTTTCCACATCAGGTAATTGGGAGGGTATTCCCAGATTTTTGATTATTTCAGTTTCCAGTACTCTGGAAACAATTGTTTCGTCAATACGCAATTGCTGCGGCATAACTAACCTCCTTTCTATGCTTTTTTAATTTTAATTGCTTTTTTAATCTTATGAGGTCTAACATTCACCTTTTTGCTTTTAGGTGATTTCTTCTTGTTTTCAGCCATTTTCAATCCTCCCCGTTGATCTTTCTTATTTATAATATATGAAATTGACTGTGGTAAATAACTCCAGGCATTGGCTGGATCGACTAGAAGTTTTATCACTATTAATGTATGCCAATAATTTAGAATTTGTGATTAAAGTTAGAATATCCATATAGTTTACAAGATAAAGTGAAGTCTAGTTTCAAAGAAAGTCTTCCCTACAGGATAACCAAAAGAACACGCTCTGGAGTATTAATAACAGTTTACTCTCGAAAAAAATTAAGGCCATCTACTCTATATAAAGAATATATGACCTTATGCTTTCATTCTATTAACTTATAGAAATATTTTGTTTTCTATAAAGAAATATAATTAGATCAAAAAAAAAGAACTGTAGGTTAATGCCCCACAGTCCTTATCGTCTTATCCTCGCGGACTGATAATTTCACTTGGTACACAGATTTTCTGACCTACCTGTAGGTTGTTTGGATTTATATCAGGGTTAGCCTGAATCAATGCATCCACAGTTGTTCTATATCTTCTGGAGATTTTGTATAATGTATCCCCAGCCTGAACTACATAGACTACATAAGATGGTGGACATTCTCCATCGGCGGCCGGAGATACAACTATGATATCAGTTATAATTTCCAGCTGTCTAAATTCAGTAACCTTGGCAAACTTCCTGATAACTACTGTGATATCAACCTGTCTGGTATTTCCTGCAGCATTTATATTAACAAGTTCAGCAGAAGATTTGGTTACCTCAACTTCGACATGGGCGTTCATACCGGGCTCTGCACCAGATATATCGATGAAGTTATCATATGGGAATGTATCATGATAGAAATGAACAGGTTGCTGCGGTTCAGTATCTTCCACGGCTCCTACATAGATGATACTTCCTTCAATAACCATATCAAGTAAAACCCCACCAGATTCTACTGTAACATCGCGATCTACTATTCTGGCCTGTGAATCAATTATTCTTGTTGCAGGTGGTTTGATTGGATCAGCCTCAGGTATTAGCAATCTCTGAGTCGTTGTCTCATGAATTGTATCTTCACCAACAACATCCTCTACCCTGAGCAACTCCCTTTCAAGTTCAACCTCATCACTAATAACATCTACAATTACTGAAACCTGCTTAGGTTCTGTAATTTTAACAAACATACGGAGAACTACATCTACTTCAACTGTAACAATATTACCGTCTTCATCAAATATTTCATCATATGAAATCTTCTGAATTGCCAGGTTAACGTGGGCCGACATACCTTCTTCTGCACCAGCTACATCGACTGTTTCGCTAAAATTAAAGGTATCTTCCAGAAAATGCACTGGTTGTTGAGGTTCGTCTTCTTCAACAATACCGACATACATTACTCCAGCAAAAATTTCACCATCAATAATTACACCATCTTCTGTAATGTCAGTCTCAACTTCACCTTCCAATTCAGCCGTTGCACTCAGAATTCTTTCTATTGGGGGTTTTTCCAATTCAGGTGGTGGTGTCAACTCACCACTGACTACAACAGTTACTGTATTTTCACCAATAACATCTTCAATCCTGAGAAGTTCCTCTCTTACATTTTCTTCGGGAACCCCGGTAATTTCGGTAATTACAGTAATCTGTCTATACTCAGTAACCTTGACAAATTTCTGAATAACAACCGTAACCTCAAGTGTCGTTACCCCCGGGAAATCTTCGTCTGGTTCAAGTGGTGGAATATCAATCTGATCAAAAGAAACTCTTCTAACAGTAATATCCACAAAAACATTCATACCTGGCTCTGCTTCAGGAATATCAACAAAATTGCTAACTCTCAATGTATCATGCACAAAGTGTACAGGTTGTTGAGGTTCTGTCTCTTCCACAATTCCTACGTATGTCACACCTACCTCAATATCCCCTGTTATATCAACGCCACCTTCTTCTATAGTGGTCTGCAGATTATTTATTCCAAATTCCTTTACATCAATAATCCTCTCTGCAGGGGGCTTTTCATCAGGTATGGTTATGGTTCCGGTAATTGATTCTGTTACTGTCTCTTCGCCAATAACGTATTCGACCCTGATCAGCTCTTCATTAAAATTAACGGCCAATCTGATTCCTCCTTTCTAAAAGTTATTAAACTTATCACTTATAATATATGCATAAACAGCTAAAGTGTGAAAATCTATTTTCTATACTAATGTATATAAAACTCTATTGTTAATTATGACAAAAATATTTTGCACATCAGGACTGCATTTCTCATAAAATATTCTGGAGGTGAAAATCATGCCATTTGGATATTCCCGGGAGATATTTAAGTATCCCGCAGTGCAATATATACCACTGGACCGCTATAATGAAAAAACATGGGATACAAAAAGAACTTCAGGAACGACCAGAGCCAATGTATATACTTATCTGGAAGAAGAAAGATTAAAGAAAAAATTGGCTTTTCTACAATATAATGAGAACTATAGTATTAGCAAAGGGGAGCTTGCAGTAATAATAAAAAACGGAACAGCAGATCTAGTAAAATATAGAGGATATGAAGTAATTATGGTAGGAGAAGTAGAAAGTGGAACATATCAACTTTTTACTGTTACTACAAAATACTTCTATAAAGATCAGGTTTTATTTATTTTATATAACGGAGAAACAAGTGAAAGATTAGATATAGCTCATGTCAATGAACCTACCCGGAACTTGTAAGTCTTTACCTAATTCTTCTCCTCGCTTTCACCTTCATTTTTATTAAAATCGCAAAATAATCCTCTTGAATCTGAAAACTATCAAAAGTAAGATATTTAACCTATTATAAGCCTGGAGCTTAGATCCAGGCTTATAAATTATTATTAACATTAATTTTCCCTGAAATTAATCCCTGGTCTGTCTTCCACCAATATTAATAGAACAGTTTTAACTTTTTGTGAAATCAGGCTTTATATTATATGCTTCATATGGTCCTACTTCGCTTACCCTGAATTGAATATCATCTGTTACCTTAATAAAGATATCTCCAATTACTTTCTGAGTTAAAAATCCTCCCTCTCCTGATAATACTGGTTGAGAAAAAGTAATAGTAGGTGTTATCTCTACATTCATCCCAGGTTTTGCTCCTATTACATTTACAAATGTATTATATGGTATTATTTCAGCCTGATGGTACTCTATATTATCTTTCCCGATATAGAAGGCAGTTTTATGTATATTTCCATGAATAATTACCTTGTCATTAATAACAACTACATTTAGATCCTCCAACGAAGCACTAATCTCTCTTACATTAAGAGCCTTCTGCTCAAGCTTCATTGTGGTTTCATCTGTAATCTGTTTTACATTCTCGCCTATTACTTCTGGCAACATAACCATAGAATCATCCCCGGTTACTACATTTATCTGTACTTTCTCAGTAACTTTCACAAATAATTCCATTAGAACTTCCTGTGTAATGTTAAGCCTATCAGTGCTTAAATCCTGCCTGATATTTTCTACAGCAGGATAAAGCTGAACATTCATCCCTGTTTCTACACCCGGGAGATCTAGAAATTCAGTAAATGGTATATCTTCACCCTTAAGATGCTCTACATCATCCTCTCCAATATAAAAAAGTTGATTATGTACAAGCCCCTGTATAATTACTTTGTCATTAACAACCTCAGTCTCTAACCCCTTCACTTCAGTAATAATATCTACTATTTTACTGGCCTCCACTGCCAGTGTTAGATTACTCCTGATCATCTTTTCTACGGTATTTTCTCCGACAACACGTTCTACTTTTACTAAGGGCCCAGAGCCAACTTCTATCATTAACTGTTGTACAGAAAGTACTTTTACAAAAAATTGTATCAATATTTTTTCATGGAGCATAGTACCGTCTGCACTTAATTTACCAATAGTATGTTCGATACTTGGTTCAATCACCAGTTCCATACCCGGTTCAGCACCAGGGACATCTATAAAGGTGCTGAATTGAACGTTTGCAGATTGATAATGAATAATATCATCTGTTCCTACATAAAAAATCTGTTTATATATATCTGCCTGAATAATTACCCTGTCATCTACTACCTCAGACTGTATATTTTGAATCCTGGCATTAATATCCCTGACCTTAATCGCAGGCATATTAAGTTTTAAATCAGTCACTTCCATTCTTTGAGTAACATTCTCCCCTATAACTACAGGGACCTTGATTAATTCTAACTCTTCCACATCATGTATCTGGAGCATCCCTCCCCCTCCTTTATTCCTTTCTATTTCTTGCTCATTATAAAAACTTTTATAATTATATAAATAGTAAAAACCTATTATAAAAGCCATCAAGATTATTATTAATAATGTCCAGCTGAACAACATACATCACTTCCTTCTCTCCTATATATAATATGGTTGATATTAAAAAAGTGTGATAAAGAGATAAACAAAATAGCACCGTCCATTTCATTAATGAGTAAAATAACTTTTAAATAAAAAAGAGCAGTTATTCCAGAAATCATCTGGTAATAACTGCCTTCATATATGCCTGTTAATCTAGCAGACATATTTATCTGGATCTCTCATAATTTACACCTCTCTTATTTAGCAGGGTCAGGACTATCAATAAATAATTGAACAATAATATATTGACCATTGTCCTTCTTCACTATTCCATTACCAACCCTGTCATAACGAGACTTGAAAATATTATTACGATGGTCCTCACTTGCCATTAAAGACTTGAAAGCCTCTTCTATAGAAGAAGATTCAGCCAGGTTTTCTCCTGCCAGAGAATATTCAACTTCATAGGCTTTTATCATATCAAATGGAGTACCTAAGGTTGGGGAATTATGATCAAAATAATTATTATCAATCATGTCCAGAGCTTTTCTTCGGGCTATTCTGGTTAGTTCCATATCAAGCTCCAGCAAATTCAAACCCTCTTCCTGCCTGACTTCATTGATGTGTTTTAGCATATCAAATTCCTCATCAGTTACATATTCGTAATTAATAATTGAATTGTTATTATTCTTGCTTTCAGGACTGTTAATATTAACCCTGGAAGAATCATTATTTGAGTTATCAGTATCATCCTGATTAATCCCTTCTGAGGAATCACTTCCTATATTAAGACCCTTTTTGATAGTAGACGTCAGAATATCTTCATCTTCATTACCACCTATATTTTCTCTCATCAGGTTAATAATCCACAACATAACCATACCTTTGATTACTGTCATTACACTACCTCTGTGTTCTTCCCAGAATCCACCAGCATTAACAACATTTGAATTGAATACACCATCAGTTCCTATATGAAAGACTATCAAGAACACAAGCAATACCAATATTATTTTAGAATTGAACAACCTCAACCTCTTCACCCCCTATTTTAGTATCTTAAATTATTTATCATTATGTCAGTATTATAACATAAGTTAGTTTAGTATAACTAATGTAATTTATGGAAGAAAAAAAGAATGGACCGAAGTCCATTCTTTGCACATCATATTTAATTAGCCCTATAGAAATCAAGATCAATATTACTGGCAGGCGTATTAATCTGGATATACAAACCGTCCTCAGATTCTTCATAATCAGGCGTCTGATATAGATTGTTATTTTGTTTAACCAGTCCCTTATTAGTAAAATTATTATTGCTGATAATACCATCCGTTTTTAATCTAACAGCTTTACCATCTGGTATATTTAGATCAATATTAGCCGCTCCTGAATTTAATGTCAAATTTCGCGTAAAAGTGCCCAGATTTATGTCCAGATCACCTGCGCCACTATTGATTGTCAAATCCTTAATCCTTAATTCTTCCAGGTCAAAACGAAACTCACCTGCACCTGCGTTCACCTTTATATCTAGAGGAATCTTGCTTGAGAGATATATCTTCCAATCATTTCTGCCAGAAACATTAAAAAGCCTCTCTCTTCTCTCGGGTTGTTTAATTACTAAACTTGCAGTCCCCTCTCCTTCATCATAGGAATAATCTATAGCAGGTCGATCATGCCGGGTCTTTAAATTAGCTTCATAAAGATTTCTTTCATCTCTAACTGTATCCAGGGTCAATCTACCTGCGCTAAAATTTAATTCTACCTTCATTTCTTCTATTCCGCTTTCTAACTCAGTCTCTGTCTGATGTCTATTCAAATCTCTTTCTACAAAAGGGGGATTGAAACCAAAATCATAATTATAGCTATAATCATAAGAATAGTATCCAGGACTACTGCTGATAAAGAATAGAGCGATTATACCCAGTACAAATATTACCGGAGTCAACCACCACAGGGGGGTTTTTTTTAAAATAATATTCAACCCTATAATTATAATAATAACTGGCCAGAAATGCAGAAGGGCTCTCCAGTTAAAATTTCTGATAACTCCCATGGTACTCAGTAAAAATAAGATACCAAGTCCTATTAGTATAATTCCCCACTTAATTTGCGAACGGTTATAATTACTCATCACTATTTACCCCCTTCAGTAACAGTACAATACCGAAACCAACAAGAATTAGCGGCCAAAAAAAGTGCCATCGGAAAAAGGGAAACGCTCTGTCGATCAAAAATATTGAACCTAGACTTACCAGAATAATACCTATAATCATCTGCCCTTTATCATTCCTATTTTCACTGTCGGAAATAGTTGCCCCTTTATTGCTGGTTTTTTCTTTATCGTCATGGTCTAACTTGATTTTTTTCTTATTACCTATTTTCTCCTCTTCATCAGACCCTTCTGTCTCTGAGCTATATCCCTCAACATCAATAGTTCTAGAAGTACTGTTGTAAGTATCTTCATGGTTATTATCTCTAAATCTCGATTTCTCAGGAACAACGATCCAGGCAACTATGTATAATACCAGTCCAATACCCTCTGCAAATAACAATAAGACTGCAGCTAATCTAACAATTGTAGAATCAATATTGAAGTATTCAGCAAGTCCACCACATACTCCACCTAACATCCTATCTTTTCTGGACCTATAAATTTTTTTATCTGCCAATATAATCACTCCTCTTTTCATTATTAATATTTTTCAATTAATACTTTGCATTCTCAATACTTTTCGTAAATGTTAATATCTTGACTAAAATATAGTGCACTAGTAATCTATTGCAATAATATTATACATAAGAAATATACATTTGTCAATAGTATATTCATATTATTCTATATACTGTAAGATACAATATTCACTTTCATTTTAGCATATACCTATACTTAATTCAAAATAAAAAGGACTTTCCCAATTTTACTAGAATATTAACATAGAATAGGACAAATATAATACTAGAATGGAGTGTGATAAGTATGGACCTATACCCTTTAAAATTTAACCCAATCTATAAAGAAAAAATTTGGGGCGGAGATAAACTAACTAAAGTTTTCAACCGATATTTACCAAACAATAAAATAGGTGAAAGCTGGGAAGTCGCCGCACACCCCAATGGAACCAGCATTATTGAAAATGGGATCTATCAGGGCAGAACAATTACTGAATTAATAGATAATAACACTCAAGAATTACTGGGAAAAGCAAAACTTAATGAGGATAACAGATTCCCTCTACTTGTTAAAATTCTTGATGCAAACGCAAAATTATCTGTCCAGGTACATCCTGATGATGAATATGCTGATAAAGTAGAAAACGAATTAGGTAAAACAGAAATGTGGTATATTATAGATGCAGAACCAGATGCAAAATTAGTGTATGGACTAAAACCCGGAACCAGAAAAGAAGATTTTTCTGAAGCCATTGAAGAAGGAGAACTGGAAAAGTATTTAAATGAAATCTCAGTTGAAAAGGGCGATATTTTCTATATGCCCTCTGGTACAATACATGCTATTGAAGAAGGGATATTACTTGCAGAAATACAGCAGAATTCTGATACAACCTATCGGGTTTATGACTGGAACAGAGTAGGCCAGAACGGAAAACCCCGGGATCTCCACGTAGAAAAAGCCCTTGATGTTATTAATTTTGGAAAAGATAATATACAGGCAAAGAGTACTCCTCTAACTATTGATAATACTAATTATAGAAGGAGTTTTTTAGCTGCCTGCCCATATTTTGTAACAGAAAAAGTTGACGTAAAAAATATATATGAACTGCACCCCGGTGGCGAAAAATTCTTTATTGTCATGAATCTAAGTGGACAGGCCGGTATAAGTAGTAATGAAAGGGTTTATAATCTCAGCCCCGGTGATACATATTTCATACCTGCTGATCTCCGTTCTGTTAAAATTGACGGCCTAACTGAAATGCTAGTAAGTTATATACCAGATAGTAAAAGAGAACTCGAAAAAGAGTTAAACAAGCTCAATTTTACAAAATCTGAAATTAATAATCTAGCAGGATTTAATGAATGGAAGGAATAGAATATTGCGCTAAATTAACAGGCTATTAACATAGAATTATCCCATTTCAAGAGGAGGACGGGGTATGGTAAGCAAGAAAAGTAACTTTACAATTGGCATTTTAATGATCAGGAAACAGTATATATTAATAGAGAAATAAAAAATTATAAAAATAAAAAAAAATAGAATAAAAGAGAACAAACTGTTTATACTACTAATAAAGGAATTGGTGTTTATATAAAATATTTATAATTAAAATAAGGTCATCAGAGTTCAATAAAAATGAATATCAAGGTCCTTGAGACCAATGTATAAATAACCAATTCCTTAAAGGGGAGATGTCGGTGAACATCTCCCTTAATTTTTTACCTAGTATTATATCTAGAATACCTCTATTACTATCTATATTACAACGCAGATGTACATATATTATCTCAAATATTATCTTTAATATAATTCTCAATAATAAAGAACTAACGCGTATATAAAAAGACAAAAGTCCTAAATATTATTTATATAATATTTACAACTACTATAATAAAGGCATATAATCCATTTTATCTCCTTCTTCAATAAATTTTCTTATTATCTTAATCATAATATCCATTCCTTGCTTGATATCTTTCTCGTTTGCATCTGCAAAACTTAAACGAAAGAATGCTGTGCTCCTTCCTGCAGCCATAAATGTCCCTCCTGGCAAAAATGCAACCCCATTTTTGAGAGCAGTCAAATAAAAGTCTTCACTACTCTTGCCCGGGGGTAAAGACATCCAGAAGTAAAGTCCCCCCCTGGGACCATAAACCAGACTGACATCCGGATGAAAGTATCTCATCTTTTCTTTCATTAAGTGAAAACGCCTATTTAAAATAATACGCATTTTCTGTAAATGTCTATCCCATAAGCCCTTTCTCATAAACAAATCAAATGACCTTTGAGTCAAACCTGCACCCGAAATATCTGTTGAATACTTTGCAGATAATATTGACGTCAGCAATTTACCGGGAATAACCATAAATCCCAGTCTTAATCCCGGCATAAACATCTTTGAATAGCTCTTTATATATATAACACGTTCATTATAATCAAAACTCTTAGTAGGTACTGGTTTATCGCCTGTATAATATAATTCAGATAAGCAATCATCTTCAATAATATAAAAATCATATTTTTCCGCAAGTTCTACCAGTTTTTCTTTCTTCTCTTCACTCCAACATATACCTGTTGGATTGTGGAAATTGCTCATCATATATAAACAGGATATATCATTTTTCTGCAGAAAGTCTTCCAATTCATTTAGGTCCATACCAGTACCTGTCAGAGGAATTGTCCTGATACGGGCTCCCTGCGCTCGAAATGAAGATAAGGCAGCAGTATAGGTCGCTTCCTCAACTACTACAATATCGGTTATATTGATTAATGCTTTAGAAACAAGATCTATCCCCTGCTGGGCTCCAGAAACAACCATAATATTATTGATATCCGCAGATATCCCATCTGAGTTAAGAAAACTATGAATATATTCTCTAAGTGGTGGATATCCCTGACTCTTTTGATATGTAAAGACAGCTCCTCCATCTCTTTCAATAACCTCATTTATTACTTCTTTATATTCATTTATTGGGAATAACTCAGGGGAAGGTGTAGCACTGGCAAAGTTTATATCGGATCCCATCACTACCTGACCATACTGCATCATATCCAGTTCATTATTATTCTCTGTCCCTTCTCCCCTTACTGAAATACCCTCCAGTACAGGAGAGACAAAGCTGCCACTACCTACTTTTTTGTAAATCAAGCCTTCTTTTTCAAGAAGGTCATATGACTTAACAACAGTAGCTGGATTTATCCCTAGATCATCAGCCATCTGACGAATAGGTTTTAATTTTGTATTGGCTTTTAATTCTTCGTTCATTATTTCTTTTTTTAACTGCCGGTATACCTGCATATATAGGTTGGCTTTATTATCTTTGTCAATTTTAATCACGCTCATCCCCCCGGAAAATATATAATATTGCTATAACTATAAAAATAATGGATAAATCATCTAGATATATAGTTAATTTTAATTTGTATTAATACATTTATATTATAACAATTAACATGGCAATTTTCAATAATGGTTATACCTGATTCATCATTACTTTTATAATCCAGAATTCGGATTCGGATATATCGACAATTTACGAAGGCACACTATTTCCTGCCCATTAAAAAGGAGCCCATTTGTATAGAGCTCCAGGTCTATTTATTTTATACTTTTAGAACTTTAAGATGAATTATTGACATCTGGAAGGAAAATTAGTACGCTTCCCTTTCTCCACTTACCATATAGACTATACGTTCACAGATATTAGTTGAATGGTCGCCAATACGTTCCAGGAATCTACTGATAAACATCAACGATGTAGCCTGTCTGATAGTTTTAGGATCTTCCATCATAAATGTCAATAGTTCTCGTAATATTTGTTTATCTATTATATCAATCTCTTCGTCTTCACGTGCTACCTTCTTGGCCAGCTCTATATCCATATTCACAAAGGCATCAATAGTCTCCCTGAGGCGCCTTGTTACTATCTCAGTCATCCGGGGAATATCAATTAGTGGTTTTATTAATGGCTCATTACCAATCTCCAGTACCATATTGGCTATATTTGAAGCATGATCACCAATTCGTTCAAGGTCAGTAACAAGCTTGGAAATAACGATAATCATCCTTAAATCCTTGGCTACAGGTTGTTGTAAGGCAATTAACTTTGTACACTTTTCTTCTAATATAATTTCCATGTCATCTATTTTGTCATCTTCATTTTTAACCTTTTGTGCTAACTCAAGGTCACCATCTTTTAATGCTTGAATACTCTTATTTATAGCCTCCTCAACCATGCTGACCATCTTCAACATCTCGTTTTTTAAGTCTGCCAGAGACTCATGAAAACTCTTACGCATATGCTTACACTCCTTTAGTCACAGTAATTAATACTCATTTATATTCATTAAATCTCCAGGGCATTCTATCCAAAACGCCCGGTAATATAGTCTTCTGTACGTTGATCTGATGGGTTTTCAAATAACCTTTCTGTTTTATCAAATTCCACCAGTACTCCCATAAGGAAAAATGCTGTATTGTCTGATACCCTGGCAGCCTGCTGCATACTATGGGTTACTATTACAATAGTATAATTTTTTTTTAGTATGTCTATAAGTTCTTCAATTTTAGCTGTAGCTACTGGATCAAGTGCTGAAGCAGGTTCGTCCATCAGTAGTACTTCTGGTTTCACAGCTAGTGCCCTGGCGATACAGAGACGCTGCTGCTGTCCACCGGAAATACTCAGACCTGATTCATTTAATCTGTCTTTCACATCATCCCAGAGTGCTGCACCTTTGAGGCTACTTTCAACAATTTCATCAAGTTTTGCCTTATTCTTGATTCCATGTATACGGGGTCCATAGGCAACATTATCATATATACTTTTGGGAAAAGGATTAGGCTGCTGAAAAACCATCCCCACCTTCTTACGTAATTCAACAACATCCGTTTCTTTACTGTAGATATCTTCTCCATCAAAGATAACTTCACCCTCCACTCTGCTCCCCTCAATTAAGTCATTCATCCTGTTCAGGGTTCTTAGAAATGTAGATTTACCACAACCAGAAGGGCCTATTAATGCTGTAACTCTATTTTCTTTTATTTCCAGATTTATATCCTGCAAAGCCTGAAAATCATTATAATAAAAATCTAAATCCTTTACCTCTATCTTATTTGCCTCACCCATGAAATTTACTCCTTCCACTTTATATGTTATGTCTATATCGTTTAAACCCTATCCCCTAAATTTCTTCCTGAATCTGGCCCTTATTACAATTGCCGTTAAGTTCATAATAATCACAAGCAGAATTAAGATAAGAGCTGTACCGTAAGCTATCGGCCTTACCTGCTGTATCGCATGATGTTGTGTAGCCATTATATATAGGTGGTAAGGCAGAGCCATAAACTGGTCAAAAAGTGTTCCTGGCAGATATGGCAAATAAAAAGCTGCGCCAGTGAATAGAATTGGGGCTGTTTCCCCTGCTGCCCTGGCCAGTCCCAGTATTGACCCTGTCATCATACCAGGTACAGCTACGGGTAGCACATTAGTCCTGATACTCTGCCATTTAGTAGCACCAAGGGCTAGAGACCCCCTTCTATATGAGTCAGGTACAGTCTTAAGAGCTTCCTCGCTGGCAGTAATAGTAACAGGCAATGTCATCAGACCCAGTGTCAGCCCGGCACTTAAAATGGAAGTTCCCAGTCTCAATCCCTGTACAAAAAGGGCCACGCCAAATAAACCAAAGACAATAGATGGAACCCCTGATAGATTCCTGATAGCCATCCTGATAAACCTGGTCAGTAGTCCTCTGCGCGCATATTCATTCAAATAAATTGCTGCAAAAATGCCTACTGGTGTAGATAACAATGCTGTTATCATGGTTACATAGAAAGTCCCGATAATTGCCGGTAATATACCACCTTCTGTCATACCGTTTTTAGGGGCACTGCTTATAAATTGCCAGTTAATGACTGTTATACCCTTTGACAAAATATCATATATAATTACTCCCAGGATCAAAATCACAAGTAGTGCAGAAGCCTTAAGTATAAAGAAACCTATTTTTTCCTTAAGATCTCTTGACATATTAAGTTTCATTCCTTTCGCTGCGCTTACAAGATAAAAAGTGACAAAAGTTTTCCTTCAACTTAAGCCACCTCCTGATATTTATGGAGTATTATATCTGATACTAAATTAACAACAAAAGTCATTATAAATAGGATTAGTCCAACTGCAAACAAAGCATAATAGTGAGTTGTATTATAAGGTACTTCTCCCAGTTCAATAGCAATTGTCGCAGTCATAGTCCTTACTGAATCAAACAAACTTCCGGGCAAGGCTGGAGCATTACCAGTTGCCATCAAGACAGTCATGGTTTCTCCTATTGCCCTCCCCATACCCAGCATAATCGAGGCAATTATACCAGAAAGGCCGGAAGGTATTACTGATCTGACCAGTGTCTGCCAGCGGTTTGCTCCCAATCCCAACGAGGCCTGTCTGTAACTATCAGGGACTGCAGAGATTGCATCCTCTGAAAGACTTATAATTGTTGGAAGTGACATTATTGCAAGTAATATAGAACCATTTATAACATTTAGACCATTTGACAGATTCGCAGCATCAGCAATAATCGGCCCAAGTAATACGATACCAAGGAAACCTATCACTACTGAAGGTATACCAGCCAGGATTTCAATCACAGGTTTTAATATTCCTTTTACTCGGGGGCTTGCTACCTCCGCAATATAGGCAGCAGTACCAACACCAATAGGTACTGCTATCAGCATGGCACCAAAAGTAACCATTAATGTACTAACCACCTGTGCAAGAATCCCATAGCTGGGCTCTGAATATGAACTGGGGTTCCAGTTAGCCGAAGCAAAAAACTCCTTCAGACCAACTTCAGAAAATGCAGGCATACTATTCTTCAGCAGCAAATAAAAAATACTCAGTAATACAAATATAACTAACAACCCATTTGCAAGAAAGAAATAACTAATAATTTTTTCAATTAATTTCTGCTTCTTCTGCATACTATACTCCCCCAATTACTGTTTTAAATTTTCTTCATTTATTTTCTGGAATTCCGGGTTAACAGGATAAAACCCTTCCTCAATAACCATCTCCTGTCCCTCTTTACTGAGTTCAAACTCTATAAAATTTCTGATTTCGCCTTCCGGCTTTCCATTTACATACTGATTCAATGGTCTTGCCAGAGGATAACTTCCATCTTCAACATTTTCTGCTTTCAGAGGATTAACCGAAGGTGAATCTTCATCAACTGCAACATTGACTATATTTAAACCCTCAACTTCATTATTATTCTCATCAACAGTATAACCAACTCCAACATAGCTGATACCAGCTTTATCACTTTTAATAGACTCTACAATCTGGGCATTACCATTCATCCTCTTCATATTTTGGGAATAATCACCCTTCAGTACATTATCCCTGAAGAAAATATACGTTCCTGAATTGCTCTGTCTACCATATAAAGATATCTGGAGGTCTGGGCCTCCAACTTCATTCCAGTTTGAAATCTCTCCTTTAAATATTCTACCTATTTCATCAACTGTTAATTCTTTTACAGGGTTATCTTCATTAACTACAATACACAATCCATCCATAGCTATAATAAATCTCACTGCTTCTACACCATTCTTTTCAGCATCTTCTATCTCTGCTTCCTTCATATCCCTTGATGAATTGGCGACATCAACTTCTCCATTTATCAAAGCAGCTATTCCAGTACCTGAGCCGCCACCAGTCACTGCAATTTTCGCATCATTGTTTTCCATATAAACCTCAGCCATACGTTGGACTACATTTACTTCTGTGTCTGACCCTTTTATCTGAAGTGCCTGTTGTTGATTCCCATTACCGTCACCACAACCTATTATAACAAAACTGATTCCTATAACGAGTATAAACAATAAATAAAACCTGGTTTTCTTCATATTTTTTCCCTCCATTTAAATTATATTTATTTGTCCAATCCATATAAAAATTAGTATCTAAATATAACTCACATACAGGATTAGTATAACAATCTTATGTTAAAATTATGTTACAAAAATGTTAAATGAAGGTTAACAAAGTATACCAAAGAACTTGTAAATTTATGAGCCTATCATTCTATAGTTTTCCAGTTTTTTTGTTAATTCTACACCCTTAATTATATTACTATCTTTAATATAGATATTGCCTTCCTCTTTTTGGGCTATTTTTTTTAATTTCAGCAGCTGTATCACTTATCTGAAGATGAGTCTCAAGATTACGGGGATTACACTGTTTAGCTTCCTCAACCTGCATACTGGATACCTTTTCAAGCAAATTTTTAATTGAAACAGATCCATAATATCCGCCATTACGTGTCACAATAATAGAATCATATATATTACTATGCTTTCTGGACATTGCCCTCTGAGATACATCATAAATAGCATCATGAAAATCAACTATCATAGGGTTGTCATTCATAATAAGTTTAATAGGTCTACCCATATAGACGGCATATTCATATTTTGTCCTTAAACGATAATACAATTTATCTCTCATAATTATTCCTACGGGGTGATTATTTTCTACTATAATTACACTCTGTATATGTTCATTATTTTCAAATACCTGAACTACCTTTTCTGTCTCAGTTTCAGGCTGAAATGTTACATCTATTAGTGATATTTCTCCAATATAAGGATTATTTAATTTATCTGGAATATATTTATTGCGCTCCCTGATAAAGTCCTGAATTACAAGCTTATTTAATAATTTTTTCTGGGGTCTACTGATTACAAACCCCTGCCCATAATCAACTTCCAGCCCTATTAAGAAATCCAATTCAGCTCTGGTTTCTATTCCTTCAGCAATGATTTTTGAATTAATTCGTTTAGTAAACTTAATAAACGCCTCCAGTAATGCCTGTTTTACAGGATCTGTATCAATACCTGAAATCAGAGAGCGATCAATTTTAATATAATCGAAAGGAATTGATACTATTGACTGAAGGCCCGAATAACCGGCACCTGTATCATCAATAGCAATATTAAAGCCCTGTTCCCTGTAATGATCTAGCGACATTTTAAATGCTTTAAAGTCTTCTATAAAAGTCCTTTCTGTAAGTTCTATTACTATGTTGTTTTCATTAAAGGCCATTTCCCTGAGATAATTACGGGTAACACCACTTCTAAAAGTTTTATCATATATAACATGTGGATCAACATTAATAAATATTTTTAAACTTCTATCTACAGACCTGGCAGACTGCAAGGCGTTTTCCCTTGCTATCTTTTCCAATTTGAAAAGCACATTCTGTTCATTAGCATAATTAAATAAAGTTACCGGATTTTCAAATATTGTATCTGCTGGCCCCCTACTCAATGCTTCATATCCAAAAATATCTCCATTTTTTAAATTGACGATAGGCTGAAATATTGTTCTAATATCCCTTTTCTCAATGATTTGCTTCAGCTGTTTAATCTTACTATTTTCTGCTTTATACAAATTACCACCTCATTAAAGTCAATCTTTAATGTTCATGTTGCAATATCCATTGTTAGACCGGAAGTATCTCTAAATTTAAAAGTATTATATATTATGAGCAGGCTAATAAAAAAAGTGCAAAACCATATCACTCCCCTGGATTTTATTATCTCAGTTTTAATTATAAGAGAAAAAGATTAATTGCTTATTGCAAAAATGTTAAATATATGTGAAGTTAGTATTAACAATTTGTGACAAATTGGTCTGTGTTAATAAACATAAAAAAACCCCCCGGTTTCCCGGAGGGCCTGTGTATTTATTATTTAACTATTCATGAACTATACAAGTAGACTTACTTAGAATGATACACTAACACCAGCTGTAACTTCGTCAGCCTGATAATCCTGAGCAGTGTCACCATCAAAGTTCAGGTTTCTGTAATCAGCATTAGCTGATACATCTTCAGTGATTTTATAAGAAGCACCTAACTTGGTAGTTAATAGAGTACCTGCATTAAATGTGTCATCACCAAAGTCATCATCTTCTTCATAACTAGCATATTCGTAAGCTGCAGTTAGAGTTGCATATTCGTTAACTGCTTTGCTTGTTTCAACACCAGCCAGTAGGTTTGTTGTGTTAACATCTTTATCCCAGAATTTGTACTGAGCATAAGGAGTTACATTCATTGCTAAGATGTCGTAAGACTCAGCTTTGTCGGCATTCAGACCAGCATAAACGTGGTTTTCATCAGCTTCAATTTTCATTTCAGCACCAGCTGTTACAATACCTCTAGCGTAGTCTACATTGTAAACATGTTCTGACATGTTCATATCCTGATTCCATTTGTAGAATGCACCAGCTTTTAAGGAATTACTGAAAGCGTAGTCAAGATCAATACTTGTATCTAGCTTGTCTTCTTCTGTTTCATAAGTGTCATCATCTTTACCAATGTCACCATCTTCTACATCAAATTGATTAGTTGTTTCCTGGTGTTCTACTTTACCCAGAACATCAAGTTTACCATAGCTATTTTTTGCCTGTACAGTTACTAATTCACTTGTTGCATTTGTTGCGTCACTATAGGTTCTGAAGGCAGCATTACCAAATACATTAAATCCTACTACTTCAATACCATTAGCTTCTGTTACTTCACCTTCAACATAGGTAAATGGATTACCATAGTCTTCATGGAAAGCAACCAGGTCAACAATACCTACGTTTTTTTCACCTTTAATGTCATAACCTTCTGCTGCATCAACATCAGCATAAACAGGTTCGAATGCTTCTTCAATGTTCTTGAAATTGAAAGTAGTATCAATATTGCCAACATTACCTTCAGCATTAAGGGTAAAGTACAATTCTTCTAGATCAGTGTTACTAATAGCTAATTCAGGAGTTACATCAAATCCAGCAAAGTCAAATGTTCTATATAGACCAAATACATTATTGTTTGCTTTTATTAATTCGTCAGTACCGACTTCGAAACCATATACGAAGTTAATGTCAGCTAGAGTTTCTAATTTGTTGGTACCAGCAAATGCATAATGATCATTAGCAGACATGTTATCTTCATCATCTTCACCAAGTTCAAATCCAGTTAAGAGATAGGTTTCTCCCATGGTTTCTAATTTAATACCATTGGTACCATTAATTAAGTCATCATCATCCATATGCGCATCAAATAGATAATCTCTCACTTTTTCTTCCTGTCCTTCTTTGATAGTTGCAACAAATTCAGGACCAGTAATAACAGCAGATATTGATTCAAGATTAAAACCATTGCTGTCATGGTCGTCAATACCCAGACCTTCAGTAGTTGCTTCAAGATCAAGATCAGCACTTAAAGGAGCTTTGTCAATTGCTACATTAAGATCTACTGAGTGATTAAAGGTATCTTCATCAGTGTCGATAGCATCTCCGGCGTTAAATGGATTATCATAAGCATCATTGTCACTTTCAACATGTTTGAATTCAGCTTTGTATTCACCATTGAAAGTAATTGTTTCTAAGTCTTCAACTCTATCTTCTAGAGAAGCCACCTTAACACCCATAGTTTCTAACTCGGCATTAAATTCAGAAGCAAGGTCACCAACAATAGTCATTACCTCACCAGCTTGACCTGCAGACAGCTTCTGTGGTTCAGAAGCTTCTTCAGAGGCTTCAGCTTGATTTTGTTCAATAACAGTTTCAAGAATAGCCTTAACTTCCTCAGCTTCAGCTTCGCTCAGACCAGAATTAGCTTCGATTAGAGCGTCATTAACCATAAAATCTGCCTGGTCAACTAACTCTCTGCGAGCCTCTTCAACATCTTCCAGTAAGCGAGCAATCATAACAGCAATTTCATAACGGCTTAAATCATTTTGCCCTTTGAATGTTCCATCAGGATAACCCTGAACTAGACCAGAAGCTACCAGCTTATTAACAGCTTCATAAGCCCAGTGATTATTGGGAACATCTGCAAATGAACCAGCAAATGTAGAAACTGTCATTGTTAATACTAATAAGATTGTAATAATAGCACTATATTTCTTCATAATAATTATTTCCCCCTTGATTGTTTTAAATGAGTTTTTTTTAATATTAATTTACTTTGATACAATAAAGCAGTTCTAAAGCTCATTTCCAACCTCAGGGAAACCTGTCCATGAGTATCCTCGTTTCCTCATTTCACCTGTTCCCTTTTTTAGTTTTCAATGAACTATATATAGAACCCTATCACCTCTTTACACCGCGTGGACCGGGGGACACCTCCTTTCTACCACTATTTAGCTGGAGATGATAAGACTTTTGACAGTATTCTAAGTCTTCAAATTAAGTAATAAATTAGCCTACGTCCATAATCAAATCAATGACATTTTGTTGAATGTAGGAAATCATCTATAAAAAACATAATTTCCTGGACATGAAATAATATGTTATAATGGAGTTTGACTATATTGTGACATTTTTTTACTTTTGAAGAATTTTTAATAAAGAAAGTATTTTACTATTACCTTTTTCTTTTATTTACTTTCTTGTCTAAATTATATATTCTTCGGACTTCGACAAATTCCTTTCTTTTTTTTATTGTACATTTTTCCATAAATAAAATAACCCCTGAGATCACCTTAATAACAGTATTCAGGGGTATATTAGATATTAAAATAATACTAAATAAAAAAAGAAGGAAGCAATATATAAATAAAGATGCTTTCCTCATTATAGAAGAAAACATCTTTTTATGATAAATAATATTTAGTTTTACAAATCTAGTACTAAGGTTTCACTTTATCAAGATAAAACCGGAAGGTCGACCCTTTATCTGGCTGACTATCTACTTCAATCTTGTTATTGTGGTTCTGAATCACATGTTTAACAATGGATAAGCCAATACCGGTCCCGCCAAAGTGCCGCGCTCTTGCTTTATCTACCCTGTAAAACCTCTCAAATATCCTTTCCTGTTCTTCTGGGGGAATACCTATACCATTATCACTGATTTCTACAACCACTTTATCATACCTATAGTACACCCTCACTACAATAAGTCCACCTTCTGCTGTATACTTAATTGCATTATCTACAAGATTTATAAAGACCTGTTCTATCTGTTCTGGTATCATATAAACCATAAAATCAGAAGAAAGCTCTGTTTTAATTTCTATACCCTTTTTCCGTGCTTTTTCTTTGAGAATATTAACGATTTTATCGACTATATTATTCAGCAATCCCGGTCTTAAGACATATTTATTTTTCCCTTCCAATTTTGATAAATCCAGTAAATCCTTAATCAATATTGCTAACCTGTCTGCTTCTTTTTTTATAATATACAAAAATCTTTCAATGGTAGTCATATCATCGATATCGTTTTCAAGTATAGTATCAACATATCCTATTATTGAAGTAAGAGGAGTTCGCAGTTCATGAGAAACATTTGCTACAAATTCTTTTCTCATCTGCTCCAGCCTTCTCAATTCTGTAATATCATTAAAAACTACTATACCACCTGTAACTATACCCTGTTCATTATTAATCGGCACAAAGTTACACCTCAGAGTCCTGATTTCTGCCTTTTGAATTATTATTTCTTTTGTAAGTACAGTGTTTTCTTTCATCGCCTTATCCAGCGAATGTTCGATCTCGTGATGACGAAAAATCTCAATTACTCTATTCCCCTTAACATCAACGTCAGCCAGATCAAAGATCTTCTTTGCTGCTGGATTGATAACCCTTATTTTTAAATTAATATCGGCTGCAATTAACCCATCAACCATACTCTTCAAGATTGCCTCTGCCCTATTTTTCTCTTCAGAAATTTGATTAATATTACTTTCTAACTGTGTTGCCATGTTATTAAAAACCCTGGCCAGTGTACCAATTTCGTTATTATAGTCCTTAATCTTTATCTTATCCTGAAAATTACCCCTGGAAAGATTGTCAGCAATTCTAGTTATCTGGCTCAAAGGGTTAATTATATCTTTCGTTAACTTCCATACCAGCAAAAGTGTTAATAAAAACATAAAAAAGAAAAATATCAAATTACTTGTTATATTAGCACTAATAATTTGATTGATATCTTCTAGAGACTCACTTAAGCGTATAAAACCTGTCAGAGAATCCCCATCTCTTATCGGTACTGCAAGATAATACATATCTATATTCAGCGTATCACTCTGACGAATAGCAGTCCCGATATCCTGTCCTTCCAGTATATCCTGTATTTCAGGACGGTCAATGTGATTATCCATCTCTTCAGGACTATAATCTGAATCAGCAACGACAATGCCATCTCTATCTATAATAGTAATCCTTTTATCAATCTTTTCTCCCATTTCCTTTGACCATTGATCAATAACAATAGAAGAAATCTGATTCATGTTGCTGGTTTTGAACTCTTTGATGAGAATTGCCTGGTTGTAAAGACTATTCTTTAATTGTTCAAGATATGACTGCCGCTGATTATAGTTATAATAAATCATTAAACCAAACAATAGAATTAACTGAACAATTAAAAAAAGTATCACAAGTTGTTTTCTCAAGCTGTATTTATTCCAATTTAGCAATCTTATACCCCACCCCTCTTACAGTAATAATATAATCTTCCCCAATTTTTTTCCTCAATCTCCTGATATGTACATCAACTGTCCTGGTGTCACCAGCATATTCATAACCCCAAATTTTCTCTAGTAGCAAATCCCTGGTCAGCACCTTGCCTTCATTTACCAGGAGCATTCTCAGAAGATCAAATTCTTTTGGAGTCAGATCCATTAATTTCCCTGATTTCCTTACTTCATGACTCAATATATTAAACTCAAGATCTCCTCTTGCTATTAGAGACCTTTCCTGCTTATCATTCTGATCCTTAGTGGATACCACTCTTCTCAAAATCGCTTTTACCCTGGCAGTAAGCTCCCTGGGGCTAAAGGGTTTTGTCAGATAATCATCAGCACCCAATTCCAGTCCCAGTACCTTATCTACTTCCTCACCCCTTGCTGTTAACATAATTATAGGTATATTCTGATACTGAACATCACTTCTTATCTTACGGCATACTGTCAATCCATCAAGTACAGGAAGCATCAAATCCAGAACAATCAGTTCAATAGAACTATCAAGTTTTTCAAGTCCCTGCTGTCCATCGGCTGCAAGAATAACATTATAGCCAGCTGCCTCAAGATTAAATTTAACAAGCTCCCTGATATTCTCCTCATCATCAATAACAAGAATTTTCTTCATTATAACCTCCTATTTGTTCTAGTAATCTACTTTTGATAATTACAAATACATTATTAAATTAACTTCCATTCAACACCATCCATATAGCTTTTATAAATTAAAACATTAAAATTCTGTAATTTTCTTCATTATAACAAAAAAAGACCCCTCTGAAAAGGAGTCTTATTTTTTAAGACTGTATTAAATATATTTAAACGGTATATATGAATTGTATTATAGACTCGAAAAATAGTACTACAGGTAACATTATAGCCCTTTGCATACTCTTGCTTCATCAAACGCTATTTTCTACCTGTTCCCTCAAGTATACTATGAGTAATATCTGCCAGTTGATCACTGATATGCTCCAGATCATCCATCGCCTCAAGATAAACTATTCCGGCATTTGGATCACAGATACCCATACCCAATCTTTCCATATGGCCATTACGGCTTTCGATCTGATATCTATCCATACGTTCTTCACCATTCAATACTTTTTCAGCCAGGATATCATCATACTTCTCAATTAACGACCGTGTATTACCCATCATTTCATTGATATTTACAAAGCTTTCTTCAAAGGTTTCCCATGCTTCTTCTGAAAACTCTATCTTATTCTCCTTTTTGTATCTAGCCAGTTCCACAATATCCTGCGTGTCGTCAGCAAAACTTTCAATATCATCAATCATAGCATAGTACATATCTACAGTCATGATATCTTCCTCAGTCATGGAGTTGCGTGGAAACTTAGTTATAAATTGGACCAGTTCCTCTTCCAACTCGTTAATAACATCTTCCTTATGTTCTACAGATTTGACTATATCATAATCATAGTTCTTAAAAGTTTCAGCAGTTTCTTCAACCATTTCAGCAGCTATATCATACATCCTTAAAACTTCAGCCTTTAATTGATCAATAGCAAAACCGGGTGTCTCCAGCATACGTTCATCAAGGAAATTTAAGCCCCGCTTAATAGTTAGTTCTTCACCAGGCACCATTTTGCGAACTATTAATACTATAAAGCCAGTAAATGGTATCCAGACCAATGTATTAAGAATATTAAACATTGTATGTGTATTAGCCAGTAAACGCTCAGGAGAGGGTTCTCCAATCACCATATTACTTACATCCTGCTGGAATAATTGATAAAAGGCACGAATTGCAGGATAAAAAGTTCGCTGGAACCACATAGTCATCGAGTAAACGATTGTATGTATATTATCAGCAAAATTAGGTATCAAATAGAATAAAGATAGAATTATACCTGCTCCCAGGAGATTGAAGATAAAGTGGGCAGCTGCTGCCTGCTTTGCGCTTTTATTTGCACCGATACTCGATAGAATAGCCGTTATGGTTGTACCAATATTTCCTCCGAGTAAAAATGGAACTGCAGCCCAGAAATCGATAATTCCTACTGAAAGCATGCTCAGGATTATACCTATACTGGCACTACTACTCTGTAAAATAATAGTCAGACTTGTACCTATCAACAGGCCAAGTATAGGTGAGCCGCCAAATGTCCTCATCATATTAACGAATGCCTCAGAGTCTTTTAAAGGCTCCATAGTATCTTTCATAATAGTCATACCCAGGAAAAGTATCCCGAAACCTAAAATTATTTGTCCAATCTGCTTAATCCTATCACTCCTACTGAATAAATACAGTGCAGCACCGATAGCTATAGCATGTAAAGAATAATGACTCAACTTAAAGGCAATTAATTGTGCAGTAACTGTAGTTCCGATGTTGGCACCCATTATTACACCGATGGATTGTTCCAGGGTCATTAATCCAGCATTTACAAATCCAACAACCATAACAGTAGTTGCACTACTACTCTGAATAACAGAAGTAACCGCTGTACCGACAGCCAATCCAGCAAAACGGTTGGTTGTCAACATCCCGAGTAAACTCTTCAATTTTTTACCTGCAGCCTTCTGCAGGCCTTCGCTCATTTGTTTCATACCATAGATAAAGAGGCCGAGACCACCTAAAAGACCAAAAACCATTTCAATTGACAAGAATATCTCCCCCATCTTTTAATATTATAAACTTATAATGAATAAGAATCTGAAAGAATAAGAGCCTGTACAAAAGAACTTTTACAATATTAAAACTTTACAAAAAAACTTTGTATAAAAGCACCTATACACAAGACTAATGTTAACATTGTGTTACTAACGTTAACATTAGTTTAATTTTTTAAATATAAAGTTAAAATATTGTTACGACTTTGTTAATATTCGACAAAGAGATCAAATTTCCTGCAATGGACATTTATTTCTTTATAAAAATCGAGGATATCGGTTTTATCTAACCATTTTTTTCCTTCTTCTTTTTTTCCAATACTGTTACAGATTTCAGACATTATTGCTGTTTCAGGGAACGTTTCACCCATTTCCAGGCTTTTTTTCAAATACTCGTAGGCCTGTTCCCTGTATCCATGAATATAAAATAAAAAGCCAATATCCCCTGCAGATCTTTTAAATCGAAGGCTCTCTAAAATCTCAAGCATTATAATTATTGCCTTACATGTACCATATTGTATTAATAAATTTAAAAAACAAAGTGCCTGATTGTAGAACTTAAGTTTTGCTACAAGATTATCAAACTTTAGAAAGACATCATGTTGATAAAAATATATTTCATTAAAAAAATTGATTAAATTCCAATTTGTTTTATCTCCAAGTAGTTTTATCTGATTAACTATACTCCTGGACTCAAACTTAACTGGTGTATTAAGATTTACTATCCACTGAAAGATAAGTGTTTTTTTAAAATCTTTGAAATCTGGAGTGATATTTTTGAAATAGCTTAAAGATCTATCATAATACTCCTGTTTTAAAGAGATAATACCCTTCCAATAAAGTAAAATATTTTCCTTATCGCTGATGATCGTCTGTCGTTCTATCAATTTCTCCATCAATCTATACTCTTTTCTGGCATTCAAACATTCCATTACAAGCAGAAATTTCTTTCTATTATCTGCTTCATCTGGCCTGAAATAATCATATATTTTAGAAAGATTTAACCCACTTAGTTCGATTAATACATTTATAATCAATCTATTACCAGGGAATTGACACATGGCTTCCCTCAGTAACTTTCCTGCATCAGGATAATTATTATCTGCTAGATAGACTAAACCCAGTAAAAATTCGGTATTTTGTTTGATATTTTTTTCTTTATCACGAAATTGATTCTCAATTATTGTTTGAAAACTATTAATAGATTTTTTATAATCACCCCTGATGTATTCTATATAACCCTGCCAGAACCTGAAAATACTATAGCCCGGATATTCCTCTATAGCATCTTTTAAAATCTTTTCTGCCCTATTATATTGTCTGTTTTCCAGAAGTATAAAAAGGAAATTCTTAAGAAGAAAAACCTTATATTTTTTATCTACTTCTATATATCCTTCATAAAGACTACGGCTAGCCTGTTGAAAGTCTTTTTCCCAGAAATATTTTATCCCTTCCTTGAGATATTTAAAGGCTTTCTCGCCAATTGGTATTTCCTGATCTACTTCAAGATAATATAAAGTCGCTGGCCTAATTTCTACAGGAAGAATAGACTCTACAGGTTTCCTTATTATGGGCAAATGAAGAACTTTGAGAGAGGCCCCTCCTTTCTCTTTAAGAATCGAATTTGTAATACTCTGATGACTATCATTGCTGTATTTATAGTTTTTCCTATTTTGATATAAACGAAGGGACAATCTGGGTAAAGAGAAATTCTGCACTCCGTGATCCCTATTTTCTTTAAGATAATTAAGTTCAGAAACAGGCAGATAATATCCATCCTGACTACTATTACTCAACATGAGACGCAATTGCTTATAGTCATCTAATAGCTCCTCGTTAGCTTCCAAAAAAAGTATCCAGTTTCCAGCAGCTTTTTCACGGGCAAAATTTTTACTCTTACAGAGATTATATTCATTATGAATCCGAAATACTGTGGCTCCCATCGAACTGGCTATATCTGCTGTATTATCATAGGAATCCAGATCAATTACAATTATCTCGTCTGCTATTTTACTGGCACTATATATTGTTTTTGCAATAGACCTTGCTCCTTCACTAACAACTATACAAACACTTAAAAGCATAACTACCACCTGATAAACAATTTATTTTGAATTAACTTTAGATATTTCTTAATACTTTCCACAGATCTGAGTCCTCCTGACCTAATCTCCAGAAAACGACACCTTTCAACTGGAATTCACTGATAAGTTTTAATTTCTTGGCTATACTTTCTTTGTTTTCAAACCAAACCTCATGTTCCTCATCGTTAATTATATATCGAAAATATGGTGATTGAGAATCCTGATCCCATTCTGTTGTTATATTGTATTTCTCGACTATATTTCGAATCTGTTCATAAACCAGTCCTCTTGCCCGCTGTTCACGTTTAATTGTCCAATCATATCCATATAGCCCCAGACCCAGAAATATTTTTTCAAGGGGAATTTCCATAATAGCATAATCAACTACATCCTGAACCCATGACAAAGGTGCTATAGGACCTGGAGATCCTCCAGGCCAGTGAAAATCATAGGCCATTATAATTATTCTGTCAACCGCCTCTGCCAATGAACTATATTCATAGGCGCCTGACCAGGTAGAATCTTGATTATTCTCCAGCTTTGCTGGCACAACAACACTTAAAGAGAAACCATGTTGATGAAGAAAATCCGCTACTTTTTTTATGAAACTTGAAAATAAATTCTTATTTTTATAATTAATTCCCTCAATATCAATACATATTTCATTGAAGTTCTCTTCTTCTATATATGATAATATATTCTTAATAAAAAGATCGACAGCCCCCTGATTACTGATTAGATCATTACTTATACTGGAATCAAGATCAGCATTTTGGACCATAGGGATAATCATATCTTTATCAATAAAAGCCTCAATTAGCTTATTACTTTTATTTATTTTTAAATCTCCATTAGCCTTTACTTCTAGCCAGGTTGGTATTATCTGGTTTAGTACCCTATGATGTTCTTTTATAGTTTCCAGGCCTGATTTACTATATGCAAGATGAAAACCTAATACTTGATATGTCATTGATATCCCCCTTATATTTCAATAGAAAGTGCCTGGATTACATTACTAATTCTATTACATACTGTTGCCTTATCTGAACCTGCAAACAAAAGTCCCACAGCGTTATTATCCATATCAAGTACCAGAGACCCGCTGTCCCCCGCTTTTGAAATTGGTGTAGTTATGAACTGGTCCTCAAAATTAGCAGACTCGGTTTCACTCATACTTACATTTACTGTAGCATCTACTGCCACTACTTTCCCCCTGGTTAAGCCGCTTGTTCGACCGCTTTTCTGGACCTCCATATCGACAACTGCTTCATTTAACCCCTTTATCTCTCCTATTTCGATAATTCTTGAATTTATAAGTTGATCTGATTTTGGTCTGGCCACAGCACAATCTACAATATTGTTATTTCCCTGCTTTAATAATTTAAAATTATAATAAGGCCTTACAAAATGTATTATAAAATTTGCTATTTTCTCTACAGCTATGGCAATTTTACACTCTGGTTCACTTTCACCCCTGTGTATAGGTACAAGCCTCTCCAGATATGCTATTATGTCATCAGGGTTATTACCATCATCATAGGCTCCTGGTTGTATAATTGGGTCACCTATTTTTGACCTATTATCTTTTCCATTTGTTATATTGGCCAGTACGTGATTATTAGATAAAATCAAAGGTGAACCAGTCTTTTTATCCCGAACAATAGCTCCCAGTGTTCCTGCCGAAATCTTATAATGTCCAATACTAACACCTGGCTGAGCTGGCCTAAGTTTAACTGTCCTTTCTGAATGAAAACCCAATTCTCCTATTTCTATAACATCTGTTTGACAATCATCAATTCTATGCGGTAGCAGGTCTTTCTTTTTCACCTTCATTACAGGTAGTTTTTGTTTGACGAGGATAACAACAGCATCCTCACCTGTTCTTCTCCCATTCCTTTCTTTGATCCCGTGGCCAACACCAACAACATTCTCCCTATTTAGTAAAAAATTTTTGTGTTTACCTATAATTTTTTTATAGTCATTCACTATTATCCCTCCATAGTTATTTACTCTATAATATTCAGAAAGGATATGTTTAGTGAAGAGAAATAAAAAAGCTGTGACCTGACAGATCACAGCTTTTATCTTCTTTATTCATTTTTAATAATACAATAATTAATAACTTATTTTACCGCTAATACTTCTCAATTTGTAGACAAATTTATATAAAAAGATTAATGATGTAAAGCCTTATAAAATTCAAATAATCGTACATAAACTTATTACTAGATTATACCTATCTTCTCATTTTCGCTCTTTAATTTTAGTTCAACATTATCTGTTAATAAATCAGCATAGCTATAGGAAAGACGTCGAATTTGTTGATGGTCATTAATTTTAACCACAAAAATATTCTGATGAGTCTTTTCCAGTACGCCCTCCTTTTCCAGGCTCTTCCTTCTGCCGCGGTTCGCCTTTATCATAACTTCACGACCAACAAAAGAATTAACACTATCTCTTATCTCTGTTAATACATTCTGGTTTTTATTCATTTGGCGGTCCACCTTTCTAATATAAAGCAGTATTAAAATTTTAAGTAATAGCAAAAGCCTAACCGTAATGTTAACACGATTATTATTAGTATAACACAAAAAAGAAATAATAGTCAAATAAAAAATAATATTATACCAGAGTATTAAGTCTGTGTCAAGATATATCTTGATTTTTGTAGAAAAATTAGATTTAAGGGTACTGTAGTCGCATTTTTCCCCTGGTTTCTACCCCTCCTATGCCGCCACTTCCAGTTATTGTATTATTTATAATATCCTTTACAGAAAGAACATCTCTTACAGAAGTAAACACAATCTTTTCAACTACTAATATAGGATCCAGAAAATGAATTAGCTTATTCTCCGGTGAACTGGCAAAATTAGCTCCACTCTTTATTAACTCCTTATAATCAGACTGACATGCGCCAGCAAAAATAATTAATTTATCGAGATCAGATTCAAAGCTACGGGCAATTTGGACTGATTTTATAAAGTAATCAGATGTATGAAATGATTTGTTGTTTACTTCGCCATCATGACCAGTTATAACGATTATATCTGGCCTAATTTGTTTAATCAGTTCTGGAATTTTTTCTGGTTGTCCCTTTTCAGGAATATAGAATCCAACTACATCAATATTTAAATTTTTATAGTTAGCGATTGATAAATCCAGATAATCCTTATCACCATCAAGGTGCAAAACCCTGATTTTATACTCTTTGTAGGAATTTTCTCTTGTTTTGGCTCTAACTAATTTGCTATTAAGTACATGGTGTTTCTGCTGTCGCTGCAGGCATTCAAAAGATTCCATCAATAATTCTTTCTTTAATATTTTTTTATCCTTATCCTTTATCCTAATGAGATCATCCAGTGGAGCATCAGCCATTAGTCTCAATTTAAAACTTCTCAGAAATGCCATACCGTTATTTATTTTTTCAATTCTAAATACAACATCCGAAGCATGTGATTTTCGTGTAACAAAATCTCCGATCTTGAACTTCATATTCCCGCCCCCTACGAGGGTATATAATGCTACTCTATACTACACTATATGAAACGGGACCCGTACATGTGAGGCCTAATCGAATATGGTCATACCTGAATCTACATTGCGTTTATAATTGAAGATTCAGGTGAGGCCTAATCGAATATGGTCATACCTGAATCTACATTGCGTAACTTTAATTATTTCGTAAACTTATCAGCCACAGTTGAAGCCGCATAGGAATCAGGCTTGATCAGTGCTTCAAAACCACTACCAACCACCATTCCAACAACTTCCTTTATAATTGCATTTGTCGGCCCTTTTTCACCAACATCGACATGAATCTCAACTTTTAAATCATCAACAAGGAGAAGCTCGTCAGCAATAAAACCTGTCAACTGACTGGCAAGTTCCAGACTTTTGGATACTTCATAAAAAATCCGCTGTTTCATGCTGGTCTGCAGTCTTTCCTGATCTTTATGATAGAAAAACCTTCCACCTCTTCCCACACGATAGATAACAATAGCTGTGACAAAGACAACTTCTGAAATCCCTGCCTGAGAATCAGTTCCTATAATTAACTTATACTGGTCCTCTGGTTTCTCTACAATAAAATCAAGTATAGTTTCATATACCTCATTGATCCCCATTAAACCATCTGTCGGACTCATAAACTTCATATTCTTCACCATCTTTATTAAAATATTTAGTCCACAACTTTCAGGTACACGTATCGTTAGGTATGCAGTGAACCTTACCACCTAAATCAAAGTAGATGGAGTATTCTTGAGATTATTTCAGATGAGAAAATTAATTGTGTTTCTTTTTATATATTAAGTTACTCAGTTGTCCCATTTGTTCCAGGCTTAGCTTTTCGCCCCTGATTCTTTTTTCCAATCCCATTTGATCAAGGCTTTGAAGAACATCTTCTTTCTCCAGATCTATATTTGCTGCTTTTACTAATGAATTTTTGATGTTTTTTCTTCTCTGTTGGAATATTGCCTGAACAATTTTAAAGAAAAATTCCTCATCTTCAAGCTGAACAGGGCTTTCGATTCTTCTATTAAGTTTGATTATCGCTGATTCAACAGCAGGTCGTGGAATAAAAACACTGGAAGGTACGATGTGTACTATCTCTGGATTCGAGTAATACTGAACTGCAATACTTAACGAACCGTAATCCTTACCTCCGGGATCTGCAATCATTCTTTCTGCAACTTCCTTCTGTACCATGAACACATAACAATCAATAGGAACTTTTGCCTCCAACAATCCCATTATTATCGGAGTTGTAATATAATAAGGAAGGTTAGCCATTAATTTGATTTTTTTATTATATAGTTTATTTTCTTCAAAAAAATTATTCCAGTCAATATTCATTACATCCATATTTATTACTTCAAGATTTTTATAACTGCTAAATAAATCATCCAGTACTTCTACAAGTCTATTATCTTTTTCTATAGCATAAAGTTTGCCGCCAGATAGTTTTTCAAGTATCGCCTGGGTTAAAGAACCAATACCTGGTCCAATCTCTATTACTATATCATCTTTTTTAATATCTCCTGCGGAAATAATAATATCAATAATATTCCTATCTACCAGAAAGTTTTGTCCCAATTTCCTGGAAAGTCTAAGATTATATTTTCCAAGTAGCTCCTTGGTTGCTCCCGGTGTTGCTATCTTTTTCTGCAAATTCATTTCACCTTTCTCTAATACATATATTATTTAAATTGTCCGGATATATACCTTATTATTTTAACACAGATTTTTTTAATAATCAAAAAAGTATATAATTTCCTGCCCGATAATATATATTATTATAGCAGTAATATACAGAAATAAATATAATTAAAAAAACTCATCAAGGAAACTAATATATTCACTTAATATATAAAAGCAGATTTCTTTAACAATTACTTCCTTCTCGACATATATTATTTTAGAATCTTTTTTGTAAAGAAAAATAATTTTCTATAATATGCGGTAGATCGATATTTTACAAAAAGAGAGGGGGGTATTTATGGCAAGAAGGTTTTTTGATGAAAGCAATGAAGAAAAAGACAGTGATCAGTATAATGCGTATAATCTATTTCTTGTTTTAATTTTACTTATTCTATCAGAGGATGTCCTACAAATTCTCCAGGCACAAATTCTCCGGCAGAAAAAAACTCAAACAGTTAAAAGAAAAAGCAGAAAATCCCTTAATACTTTAACCGAGAAGATAGATATAATTAAAAAAGGCAGAGAACCTAAAGAAGAAACAAATAATTAGTAAGGGGGTAAATAATGGATAATCAACAATTATATTCTGTTATATCAAACAACCTACAGAAGAATAGCAATATATACTCAGGTAACGAAATATTCGGTTTACTCAGCATTCTGGTACTTCTTGAGATAACAGAAATTTATCAGACAAATGTCAATAATTTACCTGACACAAAAAGTAAAAACAAAAATGAGTCTTCTTTAGGAAATATTGGTAATCTGGGGAACATAGCAGGTTTACTGAGTCAAATGCAGGGTCATAATAACAGTAATGAAGATAGTGGTAATAATATTCAACAAATGCTACCCCTTTTGATGAGTGCGCTGGGAGGAAATAGCGGAAGCGGAAACTTTGATATGAGTATGATAACAAATCTTGTGAATAACTTAAAAAATAGTCAAACTGAAGGAGCAAGTAAGGGACATATATCTGTAGAAAGTGAAAATAATTCAAACCATGATGAAGATAGTGATAAAAAAAAAGTCTCGGGAGAATAAATAAACTGGATTGGAGTAAATTAAAAATTTAACACATATTTTAAACAGGAGGCATTTAGAGAGTCTTCTGTTTTCCCTTTATCTGGAACAATTATATTGTTATGAACTAGATGATTAGGGGTAATAATAATGATAGTTTAGCACTTATATTATTAGAAGGAGACTCTAAACATTATATGGAAAAAAAGTATAAGTTAATGATGCTGGCATTCAGTGGCGTACCATTTATCATGGTTCTCGGAAATTCAATGTTAATACCTGAATTCCCTCAAATAAAAGCAGCACTTGATATAAATCAATTTAAAGTAGGTCTATTAATAACTGTATTCTCTATTTCCGCAGGAATAGCTATACCATTTCTGGGTTATCTCTGTGACCAGATAGGTAGAATCAAAGTTATTGTTCCTGCTTTATTATTATATGGGATAGGTGGCGCTATCTCAGGATTAGCTGCCCTTCTTATAGAAAACCCCTATAATATTATTCTGGTAGGAAGAGTAGTACAGGGTATAGGAGCAGCAGGAACTGCACCTATAGTAATGGCACTTATAGGAGATATCTTTCAGTCTCAGCAGCGTAGTGAGGCACTTGGAATCATAGAAGCTGCTAATGGCGTAGGAAAGGTTTTAAGTCCCATACTGGGTTCTGCTATCGGCTTAATAAGCTGGATTGCTCTTTTTTTTTCCTATGCAATACTGGCTGTACCCATTGCTGCAGGTGTCTGGTTTTTAGGGGAAGAAGGCAAAAAGCCTGAAAAACAGGGACTGAAGCAATATCTGGAGAAAACTGCAGACATTTTCAAAAAGAAAGGTTTCTCGCTAATAGCAACTATATTAACAGGAATGCTAGTATTATTTGTACTGTTTGGCTTATTATCATATTTCTCAGATATCCTTGAAAGTAAATACGAGATCAAAGGATTTATAAAAGGACTGGTTATTGCTATACCCATACTCTTTATGTCGATTACTTCCTATACAACCGGACATACTCTGAAGAAAATCAAGAAGTACTTCAAAATCTCAATCATTACGGGTGTAACACTGGTCACAATTATGCTGATAGTTCTATATTATTTTGAATCCCTGGTAATTTACTTAACTTTTTTTTCACTGCTTGGAATTGGTACAGGCCTGGTCTTACCAGCTGTTAATACAATGGTTACTAGCTCAAGCAATACAAGCCAGCGTGGTGTTATTACCTCAATTTACGGGGCAGCCCGTTTTGGTGGAGTAGCAGTCGGACCTCCAATTTTCACGTTCCTTGAGGAAATAAGCAAAATAACCATGCACTATGGCGCAGCAGGAGTCTCTTTGTTAGTACTTATTCTGGCTGTGATTTTCATCAAAGAGAAGGGTATGACTCCTGATAAGAGTGGTAATCACTGACAAAAATAAATCAGCATCTGTTCTTCCGAACTCTTTTCAAACCACCTTTTAGTTTTTAAGACTATTTAAAGGTGCAGGGATTCTACCTCCTCTATGAATAAAGTTAGTACTTGAATATGGATTAATCTTCATGATAGGTGCTCTACCGAACAATCCCCCATAGACTACTTCATCACCAAGATCTTTTCCAGGGGCAGGAATAATACGGACAGCAGTTGTTTTGTTGTTTATCATACCTATAGCAACTTCATCCGCAATAATAGCAGAAATCGTCTCCGCTGTTGTCTTACCTGGTACAGCTATCATATCTAGGCCCACAGAACAAACACAGGTCATAGCCTCCAGTTTATCCAGACTGAGCGCACCTTCTTCAACAGACTCAATCATCCCCGCATCCTCACTGACAGGAATAAAAGCACCACTCAATCCTCCAACATGGGATGAAGCCATAACACCACCTTTTTTTACTGCGTCATTTAAAAGGGCCAGAGCAGCAGTTGTACCATGTGTACCACAGCGTTCCAGTCCCATTTCTTCCAATATTCTTGCTACACTATCACCGACTGCAGGAGTCGGAGCCAGAGACAAATCAACTATACCAAAAGACACACCCAGTCTTTCTGAGGCTTCTCTTGCCACCAGCTGACCCATTCGGGTTATTTTAAAGGCAGTTTTCTTGATTATCTCTGCCACCTCGTCAAATGGCCTATTTCTCACATTCTTTAGAGCAGATTTAATTGCTCCAGGTCCACTGATTCCAACATTTATGACACATTCTCCTTCACCTACACCGTGAAATGCACCAGCCATAAAAGGGTTATCCTCTGGAACATTAGCAAAAACTACTAGTTTACTACAGCCAACCCCGTCCTTCTCAGCTGTTTTCTCTGCAATTTTTTTTATAATAATACCCATATCTGCCACTGCATCCATATTGATACCGGCCCTGGTAGTCGCCACATTCACTGATGAGCAGACCCTCTCAGTAACCGCCAGTGCTTCAGGCAAAGAATTAATAAGTATTTGATCACCCCGGGTATAACCCTTATGTACCAGTGCTGAGAATCCACCAATAAAATCTACTCCAACTTCACCTGCTGACCTGTCCAATATTTCAGCAAACTTAACATAATCTTTATCACCACTGGCCTCAGCTATCATTGCCATAGGCGTAATTGAAATCCTTTTATTGATAATTGGTATATCATACTTTACTTCTATCTCTTCAGCAACCTCTACCAGACTTCCAGCATACCTACATATTTTATCATATATATTTTGTCGTGCTTTTTCACCATCAGAGTGACAGCAGTCCCTCAATGAAATACCCATAGTAATCGTCCTGATATCAAGTTTTTCATCTTCCAGCATACGAATTGTTTCCATTATTTCATATGGATTAATCATACCTAAACCCCCTGTGCATTCTAGAATCTCATCTAGCAAGCTAAGACATATGTATTAACTTAATTTCACACATATTGCCTATACGTTTGCTTTATTTCATACGTATTGCCTATACGTTATGCTTCATTTTATTCATAATCTAGTACAATAAGATTATATCTATCTCCGTTACATAACACTTATTCTTCATAATACTTATTCTTCATCTTATATCCGATGCATTGAACGAAAAATATCTTCATGCTGGAGTTTGATAGAAACACCCAGTGACTCTCCGGTCTGATTCAGCTTTTCTTTTAACTCTTCAAGAGGTGATTCAATATTTTCCAGATCTACTAGCATCATCATCGTAAAATACTCTTCCAGTATTGTCTGACTGATATCAAGAATATTGACTTTTTTCTCGGCAAGCAGAGTACTTACTCTAGCAATAATCCCTATTTTATCCATTCCAATTACTGTTATAATAGCCCTCATAAAAATCTTCCTTTCCTTTATGTTTTGATAAAACTATTAAAATAATTAATTGGGAGAACATCGAGCACGCCATACTAATTAGATTATTATTATTTTATCATTAATAATTATACATTACAATAAACAAATTATCATATATCCTAATAGAAGTTTAACAGCAATAACTTAGGATGTAAGAATAAAAAAATAGGATATATAGGCAGTCACATCAACCCTATATCCTATTAGGGTATTATATATAAATAGTTTTTGACAGATAGTATATATATTTGAAAAATAATAAAACACTTTGTCATAGTAAATCAATTTTTCTCAGTTACTAAATCTTATTTCAGGTTTTCTACTGCTGCTCGTTCAATAGCAAGGCCTTTATTGTATCTTTTCATAAATTCATTAAAACCTGAAACATCGCGGGGATCAGGCTCAACAGATTCACCCATTTTACCGGCAAATACCTTCTGATTCAGAAAATCAACCAGTGACTCGTTTTCTTCCTGGTTAATCAGATACGAAGCTAACAGGGCAATACCCCAGGCTCCTCCCTCTCCGGCTGTTTCCATGACAGAGACAGGGACATTAAGGGCGGCTGCCATTATTTTCTGCCCTACTCCCTCTGTTTTGAATAATCCGCCGTGACCCAGGATTTCATCAACCTCAACCGACTCTTTTTCAAAAAGAATATCCAGACCTGTTTTCAAAGCACCAAGTGCGGTGAATAAATGTACCCTCATAAAGTTAGCCAGGTTAAAATTACTATTTGATGAACGGACGAATAAGGGTCGCCCCTCTTCGAAGTGAGTCATATGCTCACCTGAAATGTAGCCATAAGATAAGAGGCCACCACAATCAGGATCACCCTCCAGGGCTTTATTATAAAAAATTTCATAAAGCTTGGACTTATCACATTTCATTCCCAGAGCACTAACAGCCTCATCCAGGAGATTAATCCAGGCATCCAGATCTGAGCTACAGTTGTTGGAATGGGCCATAGCTACCAGTTTCCCCTCAGGTGTTGTCACCAGGTCAATCTCCGGATAAACCCCTGATAATTCATGCTCTAGTACAATCATACCAAATACAGAGGTACCGGCAGAAACATTACCAGTACGGGCAGATATGCTATTTGTAGCCACCATACCGGTCTCCGCATCACCCTCAGGTGGGCAGAGAGAAATACCTGGTTGTAATTTTCCTGTTGTATCAAGCAGCCTTGCCCCTTCTGTTGTAAGTTCTCCTGCTTTAGTACCTGCTAAAAGTATCCCTGGTAGGATATCTTCCAGCAGCCAGGGTATGTCTAATGGGCTGATAAGCTCATTAAATTTATCAATCATTTCAATATTGTAATCTTTCGTCTCCAGATCTATAGGCAGTACTCCCGAGGCCTCACCAATACCGAGCACCTTCTCTCCGGTTAATTTCCAGTGTATATAACCAGCCAGTGTTGTCATATAATTGATTTTACTGACATGTTCTTCTTCATTCAAGATAGCCTGATAGAGATGGGCTATACTCCACCTCTGAGGAATATTATAATTAAAGAGCTCAGTCAATTCCTCAGCAGCCTGCCCAGTGATATTATTCCTCCAGGTACGAAAGGGTGTTAAAAGGCTATCATTCTCATCAAAAACCATGTAGCCGTGCATCATGGCACTGAAACCAATTGCTCCAGTATTATGAATTGATATCCCATATTTATCTTGAACACTACTGGCCATATCCTGGTAGCTGTCCTGCAGCCCTTTCCAAATACTATCCAGACTGTATGTCCAGATATTGTCAAGATAACTATTCTCCCACTCGCGACTACCAGTAGCTATCGGCATATTATCCGGCCCAATCAGGACTGACTTGATACGGGTTGAGCCAAATTCAATCCCTATTGTTGTATTACCATTCTTAATGGCATCTCTAATCTCATTCATTTCAAGACTCATGATTTACCTCCTGTTTATACCTTATTGAAAACCAGTTGATTACAGAAATCTGATTAATTATGAATTTATCTTATAGTAGACCTCATTCCATCTTATTTGATTCTTGAAGTCTCTAATTCTGGTATTATCGTCAATTACCAGGTATTCTATATCCGCCATCTCTGCGTAATCTTCCAACATTTCTGTGCTTACAACCTTACTGAATGTTGTATGATGTGCCCCTCCAGCCAGAATCCAGGCCGCTGCCGCTGTTTTTAGGTCAGGGAGTGGTTTCCAGACTACCCTTGCTACTGGCAGCTTTGGTAAATCTTCATCTGGCGCAACTACCTCTACCTCATTAACAATCAAACGGAATCTATTACCCATATCGACCAGTGAGGCGTTTAGCCCTTCTCCAGGCGAAACATTAAAAACTAGCCTTACCGGATCGGCTTTACCACCTATTCCCAGAGGGTGTACTTCCATAGACGCCTTTCCTTCAGCAATTGAAGGACAGACCTCAAGCATATGTGAACCCAGCACTTTCATCTTGTTATCTTCCAGGTGATAGGTATAGTCCTCCATAAAGGATGTCTCTTTACCAGAGGCCATTACCTTCATCGCCCTCAGTAGTGCAGCAGTCTTCCAGTCTCCTTCAGCACCAAAACCATAACCCTCAGCCATCAGTCGCTGTACTGCCATACCTGGGAGTTGTTTCAGTCCGTGTAAATTCTCAAAGGTAGTTGTAAAGCCGACAAAGTCTCCATCTTTAAGAAAGTTTTTCATGCCGAGCTCTATTCTGGCCGCCTCTCTTAATGATTCATGCTGCTTACCACCATCCAATAGACTTTCAACTATAAAATAATCTTCCTGATATATCTTAATTAAATTCTCAACCTCTTTATCCTGAACCTCATTTACATATTTTACAAGATCTCCTATACCATAACCATTGACCGAGTATCCCAATCGAATCTCGGCTTCTACCTTATCCCCTTCTGTTACGGCAACCTGACGCATATTGTCACCAAAACGGGCTATTTTTGCACCCTGGCTGTCCTGCCATGCTGCTGCAACTCTACTCCAATCTGACATCTCTTTGACTACTTCCTGATCCTTCCAGTGACCTACAACAACCTTGCGATTAATACGCAGACGGGAAGCCATAAAACCATATTCACGGCCTCCGTGTGCTGATTGATTCAGATTCATGAAATCCATATCAATCTCAGACCAGGGTAGTTCTTTATTAAATTGAGTATGGAGATGTAAAAGAGGCTTTTGTAATAATTTAAGACCAGCTATCCACATTTTAGCTGGTGAAAAGGTATGCATCCAGGTTACCAGGCCTATACATGATTTATTGGCATTAGCCTCCAGAACAAGATCTCTAATTGTAGAAGAATTTGTCATTACTGGCTTATAGACAACTTTAACCGGGAACCTATCCCCTTCAGAAAAATATTCCACTATTTTTTTACTGTGCCCGGCAACTTCTCGTAAAGTCTCTTCTCCATATAAGTGTTGACTTCCAGTTACAAACCATACTTCATAATTTTTGATATTTATCATCTTTATTCCTCCTTGTTTTTTAGCTCACAGCTAGATATTGATAAATTTAAAATTAATTTAAATACAAAAAAACTATATTAAATCCAAAAGGCTATTAACATATTTTATTATTATTTCCCATTTTATTATCAGAAGTTTATACCTCAATTCTGCCCATAATATGCATTTTCGCCATGTTTTCTGTAAAAGTGTTTATCCATTAGATACCCGGGAACTCCGTCTATTCCGCTATTCAATTGAACAGTACTTAAAGCCATTTTAGCTACCTCTTCCAGAACAACACTATTATGAACAGCATCTGCTGGATCTTTACCCCAGGTGAAGGGCCCATGTCCCGCAACCAGAACCGCCGGTGTATAATTATAATTTTTTTCTTTAAACCTCTCTACGATAACCCTTCCTGTATTCTCTTCATAATCGTTCTTAACCTCTTCAGAAGTCATAACCCGAGTAACAGGTATCTCCTGATAAAAATAATCAGCATGAGTTGTTCCAAAACAGGGTATATCCCTCCCCGATTGAGCCCAGGCAGTTGCTATCAGTGAATGTGTATGAACAACACCACCAATATCTGCAAACTCTCTGTACAGAATCAAGTGAGTAGCTGTATCAGAAGATGGCTTCAACTCTCCTTCCACAACATTTCCTTCAAGGTCAACTACTACCATCTTGTCAGCGGTCAACCGATCATAGGCAACCCCACTGGGTTTTATTACAACTAAACCTTTTTCTCTATCAATACCACTGACGTTTCCCCAGGTATATATAATCATTTTTTTTCGCTTTAATTCAAGATTCGCTTCCAGTACACTTTCTTTTAATTTTTTTAACATAAATACACCTCACAATTAAATTATTATTTCCCTTATAAATATTTCCTTCAGTAACGAGCTGAACTATAATTTATTCTTCTTTTAACTTTTTTACCGAATCTCTTTTCACCAGATCTGGTTTAAAGATTTTTTTTGTCCAGGTATCGACCTGTTGGCCTTCAATCTGTGATAATATTATTTCTGCCGCCTTTTCCCCCGCTTTTTTCCCGGGATGGGATATAGAGCTAATTGATATAGTATTTAATTTAACCAGTTTAGAATTATCAAATCCAACAAGTGAAATATCATCAGGTATAGCTATACCCTTTTCTGACAATATTTCTTTTGTCAAAACAGCAGTTTGATCATTAAAACAGAATATAGCAGTTGGTATCTCTTCCAGTTCCAGCAGCTGTTGACATATCCTTCTGATTTCAGCGCTAAATTTTTCGGGATGCTCAAACTCTGAATTATAATAGGGCTTGATTAATTCACTGCAAATACTTATATCTGCATTCTGCAGAGCATTTTTATAACCCTTAAATCTTTCTACTGCTGGACTATGAGCACTTTTATAAATCATAGCCACTCTACTATGACCCATTCTGATAAGATAATCTACTGCCAGAAAGCCGCCCTTCTGGTCATCTACAACTACATAGTTGAATTGCTTCTCTGGATAGAGGCTATCGAGAACCACAACCGGTATATTTCTCTTTACAAATTCATTTAGAATGGCTGCATTCGAATGCGATATAGCGCTTTTGGCTGGTTCGATTATTAATCCATCAATATTTTTATCTAAAAATTGTTCAAGTATTAGTCTTTCCCTCTCTATACTATCCTTGGAATTACCCAGGATAACCTGATAATCGTTCTGATGTAATATATCATCAATACCCGATAGTATATCAGCAAAAATATAATCATATAGACTAATACTAATAAATCCTATATTTCTACTCAAACTCATTTGTCTCTTCTGATAAAATGTTCCGATACCCTGTCTTTTTTCAAGCAGCCCCTCCCTTTCCAGAAGCTCAAGAGCCTTCCGAATTGTATGTCTGCTGACATGGTACCTCTCTCTTAATTCATTTTCACTGGGCATTTTATCACCAGGTTGTATACCATCATCATCAATAGTTTTTAATATAAAATTTTTCACCTGAAGATATTTAGGTAGGTAATTATTATTGTCCAAAATAATCATCCTTTTTCCACTCTTTAAATGTATAAATATACTTATTCTTCGCCTATATACACTGACATATAACCTTCTTCTTTATCAGAAATTTAATCACTATGATTTATTAATTCCTGAAACTCATCAACAATTTCATAACTCCATTCTTTCAGAAGACCCAATTGATCCAGCAGGGCAGCAACAGTATATCGGTTTCTTATTTCAAAAGCAGTTTGTACAGCTTTCAATAACCATTCCCTTTTAATCGTTCTGACATCTTCCCTCTCGATAATTCCTGTTTCCTTCAGATACCTACCAATCTCCCTGAAATACACCAGATTATCTTTGATCAGGGATTTAATTTCTTTCTCCTTTTTCTTCAATATATCTAAATCCAGCTGATGCTCTTCCCATCTTTCATTTAAAGTTTCAAGAACTGGTTCTGCTCTATTAAGATAATTGGCCCGGATACGTTTTCTCCTCTTTTCCAGGTCATCTACATTTTCTAGACTTAAAAAATCAAACTCATAAAGCTTCATATAAAGGTTTGCAGCAAAGTATTCTCCCAGGGCTACTTTAATACCATGTGGAGGCAATTCTTCTTCAAATATCTCCCCATACATCTCCAGGAAATGTGATATATGATGTTCTGTGCCCGATGCTGGACGAGAATTACCTACAATCTGCATAGCTATTCCTGAATTGATAAGACCACCACTGAGAGCCTGGATGCTCTCTTTTGTCCTGTCTTTTAATTCAGAAGTAAGTTCTATCAATCTTATTAACTCTTCCTCTACCAGAGAAATAGCCTCATGATTCAAGCTGTCTCCAAAGATAATATTACTCAGTTTCCAGTCTGTCAGTGCTGATATCTTACCCAATAGGTCTCCATAACCAGCCTGAATCATCTCCCAGGGGGCATTTCTCAGGATATCTATATCGGCAACTATGGCTTCTGCTGTTACCGCATTATAAGTAGTTTTCACTCCATCTACTGTTATCGGCGAGACTGGTGAAGCATAACCATCCATCGAAGGAGCTGTAGCCACAATCATATATGGAACTTCCAGTTTGAAACTTATGTACCTTGTCAGATCATTAATGGTTCCTGAGCCGCAGGCCAGCAAATAGCCATCCCTACTTACTTTCTCCAGCAATTTAAATAAATAATCAGTGTTTGCTATAATCTTTTCACCCTTTAGCAGGACTTCTTCCACCTGATAAGCATATTTCTGGAGCTTATTACTCAGTTCATCACCTGCTACAGAATATGTATTCTTATCTGCTATTAGATAAACCTTCTTCAAATCACTTAAGCTTTTCAAAATCTGTGGTATCTCATCATTGGCATTTTCTTTAATGATAATCTCTTTAATCTGATTTACCTGCATTTTTTACCTCCCTGATTTATTACCCTTTTTATCAATTCATTTTGAAAATTATATTTTTAAGTTATGGTATTGTTATTGCCAAATATATTAGTATTTATCAACAGATTCTTTACTTAATTAATCATATAATTGTTTATTCTATTATACCACTTGTCCGGTTGTTCGTACAAGTGGTTTCTGAATTTTATTAAATTTATACCTGAGGTAGATAGTTTGAAAGAAATCTTTTGTCAATTTTTGTGCCTTGAGAACAGCGAAAGAAATGATACTTAATATGTTGGAATAGGCTGGATAATGGTTGTTAAGTTATTTTAAGCTTTTACTCTTTTTTTCTGAAACTAAACCCTTTACTCCGCTGACTTTCCTTGTATTTTTTTAGATAGGTATGGTAATTGAAAGTTAAATTATTTATGTCTCTTTCAGATAATTTCTGTTCATCCTTTCTCCTCTTATCTATTCGCCTGATATAAATATTATATATATAAGATATCTTAATCCTAAATATGCACAGAATGATTATCAATAATCCAGTTATGAATAAGTAAAAAAATAACATGGATAACCTCTTCCTCCCGGAAACCGAATTATAGAATCCTTTCATAGTATTCTTAATCACATATTAACACACTTTTATTTTGTTTATTATAGTTATAAGACCAGATTGATTCCTGGCCAGGCAAATCTCAGAAGACTGATTAGAACTTCAAGACCAAACCAATAAGCTCAATAAGTATAGCAGCAATACCGGCTGCCATTAAAGGCCCAACCGGTATACCACCCAGTAACACTATACCAATAAGTGAACCAATTATTATTCCAATGATCAGTTGGGGATTATCATCCAGCAGCTTAAGTCCCATCCCATTAAACTGTGTAGCCAGAAGACCAGCTAAAATTGCTACAACACCCCTTATCCCTCCCAATGAGTTTTTTAGCTCATCCCAGTTTATAGGAGTCAGGATCATAGGGGCTAATATAGCCATCAGTAAAAAAAACAGACCTAATTCAATTCCTTTACTGCATAAAAACTCTGATAGACCGGATAAACCAAGCTCTTTTATCAGTAGTAAAGAAAAGCCAGCCAGTACAATTACACGTGATTGCGCCAGAAACCCCAGTATAATTATGATATATAATAAAAGACTATTTACCATAGAAATTCCTCCAGCCTTTTTATCCATTATACAGACACATTATCATATCTATACTTATGCCAGAGGAATAAACAATATATGTAGTCTCCTGTTGATTTTTTATATAAAAAACACTCAAAAAAACTCCAATAAATTCTTTACAATACTGTAACTCCTGACAAATATTAATTTTTCTTAATTATTTTTTCTCCATTAAAAACAGGGACAATATTAAAAATATCTACTCTACTTGAAAACTTAATATCTTTTTTATAACCCAGTTCAAGTAAATTCTGACCGTTCCGGGAATGATAAAACAGTTTAACTATATCATCATACTCTGAATTATCCTCATATATCCTTGCAGCTGCAACTGTTAGATCATCACCTTTCCATCCCTCCCTTTTCAACAAATAACAATAACGCCCTGCAGCAAAGAAATCTTCCAGCGAAAATGTCCCATAGCTGCCTGCACAGACCAGGAATACATCTCGATGTTTTTTTCTTATTAAACGTACAATTGATTTGCTATTTACTAAACCCCCTATATATATTGAATTGTTCTTTTTGATGCTGTTCAAAACCTTGGTACCGTTACTGGTTTTTAATAATACAATATTATTTTCGAATTTTTTACTGGCAAAAGATAACGGTGAATTTCCTAAATCAAAGCCTCGAATCCTTTTTCCCTTATACTCACCAGCCAATAAATACTTCTCTTTATCTGGTTGTCTATTATAAAAACCGATCAGTTCAGGCCTGGTACTGAAGGGAAAAATTTCTCTAATACCATTAGACAAAGCAGTAATAATCGTTGTACTGGCCCGCAGTGTATCAATAACAATTATAATCTGATTCTCTATACTGGTTTTTTTCAGTTCACCTGGAGTCAATACTATCCTTATATCATGCACCTACTATACTCCCCTTATTATGTACATTTTTATTATCAATGAACTCTTTCTTCAAAGTATATTTAAATGTATCTCCACGCAGCCCCCTTCTTAATGCCTCAAGGGCCATTGCATCTCCAGGTTGAATATTGCCCAGACTTACGTTTGGACCAAGTTCATTAATTAAAAAAGCCTGCTGGCTTTTCAGAGGAGCCTCCCAGATAAGTCTATCTTCTAAACCTTCAACCGCAAATAGTACTCCGTTCAATTTATCCATATCTATTTTTCCTTTGTCGTCATAGATTGAAATAGCTCTTCCTGACTCTCTACCTTCAATAATTATATAATCTGTCCCTGAAGAAAGATCAAATTCAATTTGATTTTTCATTTCTACCAGGCTCAAATTATTATCCCGGTCTTTTTTTCCGACCTCAGTCAAGACCTTAAATCCCAGTGACCTGGCCTTAAATATTGCCTCTTTTCTCAATTTAGGAGATAAATAAATTGTGCCATTAGATATTTCAACAGCAGTGAAACCAGCCTGTCTCGATTGAAAAAGGTAATCATTTAAACTATTCTGGGTTACAGCAATTTCAAAGAGTGTACCACCAGCATAAACATCTATCTGGTAGTTCTTAATAATTTCGATTTTTCTTTTTATTATTTCATAAGGATAAATTAGTGCTGTCCCAAAGGAAAACTTGATAAAATCTATGTACTGATTGTTTACTTCAAGTAAATCTCTTAGTTCCATAAGACCCAGGCCCTTATCTATTATCATTGTTAACCCTTGCTTTCGTGGTTTATCTATCCTCCCCTCTATTGGGTCCCTCAATTCTATTGTACGGCTACTTTCTTTACCTTTATCCATTACCTGCACCTCTTTTCGAAATTTATATCAATATTATCTTATGTAATATATTGAAAAATGTTAATAGGGGATTATCCATAAGGATAATCCCCTCTTCAAAAAGTCTATATTTTTTCAATATATCAATACTCTTTGTTATTGTAAATCAGTCTGCAAAGTTAGCCTCTGCTATCCCAATCAGCAAGGAATTTCTGAATACCCTCATCTGTCTTGGGATGCTGAACCATTGTCTTGAAAACAGGATATGGAACAGTAGAAATATGGGCACCTGCTTTTGCTGCTTCCAGGACATGGAAAGGATGGCGGATACTTGCAGCTATGATTTCTGTATCAATACCAAACCAGTTGAAAATATCTGCTATATCCCTGACCAACTGCATACCATCCTGGCTGATATCATCCAGCCTTCCAATAAATGGGCTAACATATGTAGCGCCTGCTTTTGCAGCCAGTAATGCCTGATTGGCTGAAAAAACCAGTGTCACATTTGTCTTGATACCTTCATCAGAAAGAATACTGACAGCTCCTAAGCCAGCCGGTGTCATTGGAATTTTAATAACTACATTATCAGCTAAAGCAGCAAGTTTCCGGGCCTCTTCTACCATACCATCAGTCTCAAGACTGATAACCTCAGCACTTATAGGACCTGGTACCATAGCGGTTATCTGTTTTATTACGTCTTCAAATTCTACGTCTCCCTCTTTTGCAATTAAACTGGGATTTGTAGTAACACCTGATAATACTCCCCAATCCTTAATTTCTCTAATCTCATCTAAATTAGCGGTGTCAATAAAAAATTTCATACTAATATCTCTCCTTTGTATTAAGTTATGGAATAAAAAAACTAACTATTTATTAATTTCCATCTTTTAGTATGTCCTATGCTCTCTTATATTAAATCATAAACACAGTTAATTGTAAATCTATTTTTATAATTAATTAAAATTTTTAATATATAATGTAAAAAAATTAATATAGTCAACTCTTGTTGACACTCCCCGGGCCAGCCCATCGTATTTTTTAATAACTTCTATAACTAGATTTTCAGTTAGCAGGGTCTAATAAAGATTTATAGATAAGTATTATATTTATGGTTGTTTTTTACTTCATTGTTATATTTTATACATTGAAGAAAGTATTGCTTATGCCTTATAATAGATATTGTCCGGTTACTTATGTAATGCTGTCTAAATTATATAGATAAGCTTGCTTTTAGAAAGGGTGCTATCGGTGAATTTATATAAGAAATATAAGAAGACAATATCTTTACTATTAATAATATTTACTATCCTTCCTTTTTTCCTTATTATGAGCACATCAGTTGTATCTGCCTCGCTCGATTTAAAGGAAATTGAAGAAAACCACCCCTGGCTGAAGGGGGTTTTACTCATGATTGTAACATTTATTATAAACAAATTTGCCGGAGATGACAACCCGGGATCAGGCAGTTCCTCTAATAAAGACACAGAAGATAGTCCTGTTATAATAGAAAACCACCAGGAAGATATCAATCGAGAGGTACTTGGTTTTCACGTGAACTGGCTTACTCCCGAGGCGAATTCGTATGAGGCTTTACGCGATAACTGGAAAAATATAAACATGGTTGCTCCATTCTGGTACACAGTCAAACCTGATGGAGAAATCGAAACACGATATGGTGGTTATCAATATGAAGTAGACTCATTCTCCAGAAACCGCAATATAAAGGTCTTACCCCTGATAAATAATAGTCAGGAAAACAATATGATGCTGGTAGATCCGGAGATCAGAAGAAAAGCAGTAAATAATATTGTAGACATGGTTGAAAAATATGATTTTGCCGGGGTTAATATAGATTTTGAGTTCATTCCACCCTGGACACGCAATGGTTATACCTCGTTTATTAAAGATCTTTCTGTAAAACTTAGAAAAATAAATAAAATGATTACTATCTCGGTTTTCCCAAAAATAGATGTCCCACTTGAATTACAGGGGGCATATGACTATGCTGCGCTGGCTCCTCTGGTTGATAGAATGGTAATAATGACATATGATAATCACTGGTCAAGGGGTCCGGCCGGACCAATAGCACCAATTAACTGGGTTGAAGATAATATTCGCTATGCACTGGAATACCTACCCGAAAGCAAACTACTGCTGGGTATAGCCAACTATGGATATGACTGGGCAGGTGGATTCGGACAGGACCTCAGCTCAAAGAAAGCAATTGAACTAGCCGCTGAAAAGGGAGCCGAAGTAAACTGGCATGATACATTCCAGACCCCCTATTTCTATTACTGGGAGAATGAAAAGAAACACGAAGTCTGGTTTGAAAATGCCAAAAGTCTGGCCTCCAAACTTGACCTGGTAGAAAAGTACAATCTTAAGGGGATTGCAATCTGGAGACTGGGTAATGCCACAGATAAATTCTGGGAGACAATTGAAAGCAGACTCAAAAAATAGCTATATGGATATTAAATACTAAAGGTAGATATAAACTCAAAAACCCTTGCAAGACAATAGTGGTTAAATAACTATGACAGAGAAAAAGCAAGTTCAGAGCTTCTTATAGCTACTGTTCTTGCTTTTTTATGATATATGATTAATAGACTATAATAATATATTACACACAAATCCCCTATTACTTATATAGATATCTTATGATAACTTCACAAGGCCCATTTTTAGTGAAAAAATAACAGCCTGGGTTCTATCGTTTACATTCAGCTTCTTAAGTATATTACTTACATGATTTTTCACCGTCTTTTCACTGATAAATAAAGTCTCTGCAATACTTCTATTACTCATACCCTGTGCAAGTAGTTCAAGTACTTCCTGTTCTCTAGTACTCAATTCCTCCAATTGAATTTCACTGGCAGCAGTCTCAGACACCTGGTCCTCAACAGAACGAGGAAATACCTTTTCACCATCCATTACCCGTTCAATGGATTCCTTTAACTCCTCGGGTTTTATGTCTTTCTGTATAAATCCCTCAGCACCAGCTCGGATTACCTCAAATACATATTCTTCACCATCGTGAATTGTGAGAATTAAAACCTTTACATCAGGATTAATGTCTTTAATTTTCCGAATTGTAGTAATTCCATCCATTCTGGGCATGTTTAAATCAAGTAAAACCAATTCTGGTAATAATTCTCTAACCTTGTTTACAGTTGAGAGACCATCCCCAGCCTCGCCAACCACTTCAATATCATTGTACAATTCCAACAGCTTACATATTCCCTCTCTTACCAAATCATGATCATCAGCTACTAATACTCGAGTTGTCATTAAGTTCATCACTCCTTTTAATTGGCAGTAATATCTTTATAATAGTTCCCTTATTATGTGTAGACTTAATATTTATGTTACCCCCGAGTAAGCTACAGCGCTCCTCCATACTTATTAAGCCATATTTATCTTCATCAATATCAGAACACTTAAACCCTATCCCATCATCGCTGATGAGTAAATTAATACTATCTTCCCCGTATTCCAGACGAACTTTCCCATTAGAAGCCATGGCATGTTTAAATATATTATTTAAAGCTTCCTGTATAAGTCTAAATATGGTTACTTCATAAGTATTACTGAGACGGTGCTGGCTGCCGAGAACCTCAAATTCAATCATTATACCGGTTTCTCTGGTGAATTTACTTATATACCTTTTCAATGTAGGTATAAGCCCCAGATCATCCAGCGACATTGGCCTTAGATTATATATTATCTTTCTGACATCCTGCATACTCAAACGAATAAGTCTTTTTAGCTCTTCTAATTCATTTTTGGCTTTTTGTATATCTTTATCTATTAACTTTTCTGTCAATTCAACACGAAAAACTAAATTAGCAATTGATTGAGCAGGCCCATCGTGTATCTCCCTTGCTAATCTCCTGCGTTCTTCTTCCTGTGTCTGTATTATCTTTATCGCAAGATTATGTTTCTGCCTTAAATCGTCAAATTCATCACTTAGATTAGTTAGTTCTCCCTTCAGGAAGTCTCTAATTATACTTACTCTGGAAACCAAATTTTCTGCCTTTATAACGGTATTTTCCAGGTTTATCAGTCGGTTTTCCAGTTCCTGTCTTCTACTCCGAAGTTGATCTTCTTTTTCTCTTAAAACTGCTATCTCTATTGAACTTTCTTCCGCCTCTCTATAGGCTGCCTTAATATCTTTCTCTGTGTAATTATAAAAATCCCTGCTTACTTCCATTAACCTGAGGCGAGCCTGTCTGTTTTTCTTTTCCAGTGTATCAACCTCATCTATAACTTCATTTATGTCTTCTTTTATTAAATCCAACTCAATTCTAATATTGTCATACTCTTTCCTGGCAGTCTCACCAATAGTAAAAATGTCTTTTTTGCTTTCTTCCAGGACATTTACAGTTTTCATTAAAACCTCTTCAAGTGAATTATTAATACTCACTGCTTACACCTCTTTAAGTAAGTACATACACTTACTTTAAATTATATATTCTACACAAAGTTAATAAAACCTGCTAGTTAAGATAGAGTTTTGAAATAAATAAGAATATATGACTATTAAAAAGCCCATAATTCCACTAAAAAAACTAATTATAATAATTATTTCTTGTAATTATAACCCATTGACGAGGATATAACTCGGGAATATTCGATAACTTTTTTTGCTAAATTGGCAACTCGCTGAACAGTCATTCGGGTAGTAGGTCCAGCTATACTGAAAGCAGCACTAATCTCTCCCCTATAATCAAATATCGGTCCCCCAATACACCTGATACCCTGTTCCTGTTCTTCATTATCAACTGCAAATCCCTGTTTCCGCACCTTAGCAAGATGACTACTCAATTCCTGCCTGTCTGTAATTGTACTCTGTGTATATTTTCTTAATGTTTCATCTTTATATAATTTATTAATATCTATATTTTTATAAGCCAGTAAAACCTTACCCAGGCTTGTACAATATGCATCAATACGGCGGCCTACTTCAGAATACATCCGGATAGTTTCAGTGGTCTCTTCTTTGTCAATATAAACAATCTCCTTACCATCCAGTATCCCCAGGTGTATGGTTTCCTTAGTCTCCTGCTGTAACTGCACTAAATACGGCTTTATTCTCTTCCTCAAATCCAGTTTATTCAGCACAATGCCGCCTATCTCAAAAAGCTTTAGTCCCTCTTTATATCTACCATATTCATCCTGTTCCACATATCCTCTGTAAGACAGAGTAGCTAGCAGACGGTGAATGGTACTTTTGTGAATTCCAAGACGATTACTTAATTCAGTAACACCAAGATTTTTATCAGAAAATACCAGTTCTTCAATTATACTCAGTGACCTATCCAGTGATTTAACAAATTGACCTGGTTTTTCTTTGCACATAGCAAACCATCCCCTATCGTCTCCATTTAATACTCAACAACTCCTGCTACCTTAATGTATAAATTATCTTACTATATACACCTATTACTCTATATACACTTCTTAAATAGATACTATCCTGTATCCATCCTATCGTTCAATACACTTTTCAACAAATTTTCTGAAAATATCAAAATGGACTTCACTATTTTCCCAGAGTGTTTCTGGATGCCATTGTACACCAAGTATAAATCTATCTCCATTGAATTCCACTGCCTCTATAACACCATCTTCTGCAAGCGCGGAGATGATTAAGTTGCTCCCCACTTTTTTTATTGCCTGGTGATGAGTGCTATTTACCCTTATCTCATCCTTCTGTATTATATGCTTTAACAATGAACCTTCTTTTATAGTTATTGTGTGAGTTGGGTACCAGCGTGGCGCCTCCTGTGTATGCTTTAACACATTCTCCTTCTGACTATATATATCCTGATACAATGAACCGCCGAAACCTATATTGATCATTTGACACCCTTTGCATATTCCAAGTATCGATACTTCTGACTGAATAGCAAACTTAACTAAGTCAATTTCAAAACGATCACGTTCAGGATCTATCTCTCCCATTGCTGGCAGGGGGTTTTCCCCATATATTAATGGGTCAACATCTGTCCCACCTGTTAATAATAAGCCGTCAATTTGCTTTACATATTGCCGGACATTCTCCGCTTCTGAGGTAAAAGGCAGGATTACAGGGAGTCCTCCGACAGACTCCACTGCCTGTGTATAAAAGCTTTTCAGGCGATATTCCTTTGCATCATTATTATGGTTTGGCGCGATCCCAATTATTGACCTGCTCATGAAAACCACCCTTATGATAAGTTCCTCATTAATATTATATTATGATAATTATAAATTAGTTCGTTATTAAAGATATTCATATTAAATTAAAGGAAGGAGCCCACTACTATGAACCCCTTCCCGGTCTTAGATATATATATATTTCTACATTGTTTTGCTTTTTTAAGTACATAAAATCAATCAATTTGGCTCAGGCTTATTGAACAAATTGGCTTCACCAACATATTCCATTAATGATAATTTAATTTCCTGGCAATTAAAATAATGAATTACTTATTATGAAGCTGGCAAATACGATAGATACCATTGATAGGAGTTTTATCAGGATATTAATGGATGGACCTGACGTATCCTTAAATGGATCACCAACAGTATCACCTACAACAGCTGATTTATGACTTTCTGAGCCCTTACCACCATAGTTACCTGCCTCAATAAATTTCTTGGCATTATCCCAGGCCCCACCGGAATTGGCCATCATTATAGCCAGAATAAATCCAGTCAGAGTAGCTCCTGCTAACATACCAACAACACCATTGACACCAAGTATTACCCCTACAATAATAGGTGCAATAATACCCAATAGGGCAGGGATGACCATTTCACGCTGTGCCCCTCTTGTAGAGATATCCACACAGCTGGCATAGTCGGGGTCAGTTTCGCCCTTCATTATACCAGGAATCTCTTTCAACTGCCGGCGGACTTCCCTTACAATTTCCTGTGCAGCTTTACCAACAGCACTCATAGTCAGAGCAGCAAATACAAATGGAAGCATCGCACCTACAAAGACACCTATAAGTACCGGTGGGTTAATGATACTGAGATCAAAAACATCTGGGTTAATAGCGACTACCTGTGAAACATATGCCCCAATTAAAGCCAGGGCTGTTAAAGCTGCAGAACCAATAGCAAAACCCTTTCCAGTGGCTGCAGTTGTATTACCCAGTGAATCAAGAGCATCTGTTCTTTCCCTTACCTGAGGATCCATATGTGACATCTCTGCAATACCACCAGCATTATCAGCCACAGGACCATAGGCATCTGTAGCCAGTGTAATACCAAGTGTACTTAAAAGACCAACAGCAGCAACACCTACACCATAAAGACCCATACTAAAGTTATTAGCACCGCCGTTTATATAATAACTAATCATAACTGCTGTACTTACAATAATAACAGGAATCGCAGTTGAAGACATACCCAGAGAAAGTCCATTAATAATAATTGGACCTGTTCCAGACTGGGCCGATGCAGATAATTTTTGAGTTGGCTTATAATTATCTGATGTATAATATTCAGTGAAATAACCAATTAAATTACCGGCAAGAAGGCCTGTAATTACTGACCAGAAAACAGCCATATACTCTGGGCCAAGCACTCCTCTTACCAGGAAGAAAGCTACAATAGCTACTATAGCTGAACTGATGTAGACACCCCTTCTTAATACACCTAATAATACACCCTGATCAGTGTCTTCATCGGCTTTAATAAAGAATGTACCGATAATGGCAGCAATAATACCAACCGAAGCAAGGACAAACGGTAGTGTGACAGCCTGCAGCATTAATCCCTGTAATTGAGGTACACTAAAAGCAGCAACAGCCAGAGCACTTGTTGAAACAATGGAACCTACATATGACTCAAATAGGTCAGCACCCATACCTGCAACATCACCAACATTATCACCTACATTATCAGCAATACATGCCGGGTTCCTCGGGTCATCTTCCGGAATACCTGCTTCTACTTTACCTACAAGGTCAGCACCAACATCGGCAGCCTTGGTGAAAATACCTCCACCAACACGGGCAAATAGAGCCATTGAACTGGCACCCATACCAAAGGTCAACATAATAGAAGTAAGCTGCTGATATCCCTCTACAGTACCTGATAATCCAATACCAAAAACATTTCTCAGAATATAAAATCCAATACTCAGATGTAGTAAGCCCAGGCCTACTACTACCAGACCCATAACAGCGCCACTGGAAAAGGCAACTCTCAGACCACTATTAAGACTTTTCTTTGCGGCATTAGCTGTTCTTGCATTTGCGTTGGTAGCTATTTTCATACCAATAAATCCTGCGAGTCCCGAAAAGAAACCCCCGATCAGGAATGAAAATGGTACAAATATGTTAATATAACCCAACAGAGATAAAATCAAAAGAACAGTAAACATTACAGCAAAAAAGATAGTAACACCTGTATATTGTCTCTTCAAATACGCATTGGCACCTGCTCTTATCGCCTTAGCAATATGTATCATCTGGTCAGTTCCTTCACTTTCCAACATGACTCTTTTAGCTAGATACCAGGCAAAAAGTAAAGCAACTAGAGAACATAACGGTGTTAAAATAAATAGATTCATTTTCCTTATTTCCTCCCTCTGGCCCATATTAATATGATTTTATTAATAATAACTCAGGCCTTTTATTTTTCCTTAATTATTATAACAGATTATTGTGGTAAAAGAAAAGGGCAAAAGCAAATTAATACCCCTTTTCTTCATGGTATTTTTTTCTATTGGTATTATAAGCCGGCCCACAACCCCATCATCGCGCCTATAACCATCTGATAATTGTATTATCAACTTAAACTTCGCAGGTACTATAATTATATTTAAAACCAGAAATTATCCATGTATTTTAGTAGCTTTTATAAAAAATATTCTTTCTTATCTCTTAACCCTACCTGATGCATTTCCTCCTGCAAGTGATTCAACTTCTTTTACACTTACATGGTTAAAATCACCAGGTATAGATTGTTTCAAGCAGGAAGCTGCAGCACCAAATTCAGCTGATTTCTGAAGGCTCTTTCCGGTCAATTGAGAGTATATTAATCCACCGGCAAAGGAATCACCGCCACCAACTCTATCTACTATATGAATGCTATATTGTTTAGATTTTACGAATTCATTACCATCATATAGTACAACAAGCCAGTCATTATCTGAAGCACTATGACTGATTCTTAGGTGACTTCCAACCAATTCCAAACCAAATCTATCCATTAACTGCTGAGCCACATCTTTGAACCCTTCCACATTAATATCACCACTGGTAATATCAGATCCACTCTTGATCCCAAATACCATCTCAGCATCTTCTTCATTGGCTATACAGACATCAACATATTCCATAACCTTTGACATAACCTCTCCGGCACGTTCTTTTGTCCAGAGTTTAGCACGGTAATTGAGATCACAACTAACCTTGACCCCGTTTCTCTTAGCAGCCTTAACAGCTTCAAGGGTTATATCAGACATGTTTTCACTGAGTGCAGGTGTAATACCTGTAGTATGGAACCAATCCGCATCAGCAAATATTTCATCCCAGTCAAAATCTCCAGAAGAGGCTTCTGCAATAGCAGAGTATGCCCTATCATAAATTACATTTGACGGCCGCTGACTGGCACCATTTTCACAATAATATATTCCCAGACGATCTCCGCCGCGGGCTATGAAGTCAGTATTAACACCATAACGTCTCAGGGCATTTAAAGCAGCCTGTCCAATAGGATTTTTGGGGAGTTTTGTTACGAAATAAGGCTTAAGCCCATAATTAGCCAGTGATACAGTAACATTAGCCTCGCCTCCACCATAAATAACATTAAATGTATCTGCCTGTACAAATCTTTCTGTATCAGGCGGAGTCAATCTCAACATTATCTCGCCAAATGTAACAACCTTCTTACTCATCATATCAACCCTTTCCTTTTTTCTTCAGCAAAAGTTTATTATATACTCATTCAGTTTTCGCACTTATTATAATTACTGAAATTACTGCTTAACCAGCTTTTACGCGTTAACCAGCTTTTAAGCGATAACTATGCACGCGCCTCTTTGATCCTCCTGATAAACTCTTCCGCAGTCCGTGTAACCTCTTCATAATCACCCTTCTTTGCACCTGCTGTTAGTGCACTGCCTACACCTACAGCGATACTTCCTGCCTTAATCCATTCATGAACATTATCCAGGCTTACACCACCTGTAGGTAGTAATGGTGCCTGAGGTAGAGGTCCTTTGATAGCTTTGATAATCTTCGGTCCAAAAAGTGTTGCCGGGAACACCTTACATACATCGGCACCAGCCTCCATAGCCTGTATTACTTCAGTTGGTGTAACCACACCTGGCATGATTAATTTTTGATATCGATTACATAATTTGATAGTTTCAATGTCGGTACCAGGTGATACTATGTATTCAGCTCCGGCCAGAATACATGCTCTGGCTGTCTCACTATCCAATACTGTACCCGCACCAATGAGTATCTCCTTATTTGGATAAGCTTTAGCCAGTTCTTTAATAACATCAATAGCTCCAGGTACAGTCATTGTAATCTCAATTGCCTGGATCCCACCAGCCATGACTGCATCAGTAATCTTCAGGGCCTGTTCGGCATTTTCAGCCCTTACTACTGCAACAATTCCACTTTCTTCAATTCTTTTAAGATTTTCCATCTTTGGAATCATAGTATTTTACCCTCCTATATTTTTATGTTTCATATTGTGAAACGACGTTTTATTTTCTTGCAATAATAATATTCTATAGTAATATAAAATATCCTTTTTTATATTTACTTTTCCTTTATAAATTATTCTACCACCTCGCCCTTCATATACTTATTCCAGACATTTTCAAACCAACTATCCTCTTCAGGGATTGACTTTACCTTATCCCATATAAACTTACATTGTCCACTTTCATATTTAACTTTTTGAATCATATCTTTCAATGTTTTGCCACTTACAGAAAAACGAAATCCCTCATTAAGTTTATCCAAAGGTAATTCACCCTCAGAATCATAAACCAGATAAGACCCTCTGCTCCCACCACCATTATTGATATAGTCTTCAATTGCTCTTAAATATACATACTGGGTTATTAGCATATCATAATTCTGAAAGGCAAGACCCAACTCCCTTATATGGGTTAGCTTGATATCATCTTTAAGGGTTCTGAACTGCCGTCTCGCCTCTGCAGCAGCTTTTCCAGCAGACTCAACAGAGCGAATATGAGCGCCACTCCTACTCATTCTTTCACCTATCTCTTTTCGAATATCCAGTACATTACCCGTATTTTCTATACTGGAGGCAAAGGCTTCGCACAGCTCAATTTTTTCCTTCACCTGCCCCATGACCGAGGAAATAAAATCCTTACTTGATAGTGGCTGATGTTTATATCTTGCAGCTATATATTGTGCTGCCCTTGTGCTGCCAACCTGACCTGAATTAAGGGCACTACCTCCTGGTCGGTAAACACCATGGCTGCCATTTACTTCACCAACCGGAAAAAAGTTAACAAGATTGCTTTCCCACCATAGATTTCCATACAGTCCTCCATTATTATGTTGAGCACATACAGCTATCTCCAGATATTCGGAATTTAAGTCAATACCATTATCTTTATATAGATCAATCGCCGGTTGATTCATATGTGCTAATCTTTCAAAAGGGGTACCGAAAAGTGCATTCGAATTATAAAGGTATTGATAGCTTTCTTCTCCAAGGAGCGAAAAATCCAGTTCTTCCTCATCGCTCCCCCGGGAAGGATTGTGCATATAATCCAGCCAGACCCTCCGATTCTTAATAACTGTCTCATTATATACCAGAATATCAATCAGTGATGATCCAAAACCCTCTATTTTTTTTGGATCAAAGGGCCACTGGTAGCCTTTGAGAAAGATAGCATCAAGCATCTGACCAGGATTCTCAAAATAATCATTAAGGAATTCTCTCTCATCATTTCCGTCATGGTCAGTTGATAGATACCTGGGTAATACCTGTTGATAGGTACCAGAAAGATTCCAGCGGAATTGGATCGAAGCAATACCATACTGTGATTCTGTCAGGTTCTTTCCCATTGCTCCTGCCTCAAATGCTATTCCTGAAGCACCTGTCTGACTCTCAGGATAAACTGAAGTATCATAGATACCTGCAGGACCACCTGTAGCATATACAATGTTTGTACAGTTAAAAAGTGTATAACGCTTATTACTATCCTGTAATTCATTAAGATTTAAAGCAAATAATCCGATTGCTCTTTTTTCTCCATTTTCAGCTTTATTTGTTAAAATCCCAATTACCTGGTAGCCATCATAAATCCTTATCTCTTTTTGCCGTACCTGTTCTTCCAGCTTCTCTGTCATATATTTCGAAGTCAGAGGCCCTGCAGAAGTCGCCCGCTGACGGGGATCATGATCTGTTTTGTATCCAACAAATTCACCAAACCGATCATGAGGAAAGGGTACCCCTATATCTACTAGATGATAAAATGACTGTGCTGATAATGCGGCCTCAACAAGTGCAATATCACCATCCATACTCCCACCATTAAAGAGCGTTTCTGCCATTTCATAGACTGAATCTGTCTCTTTACCGGCAAGTGTTAATTTATAGTATGTCTGTTTATCCGAGCCAGTATTACGAGAAGTGCCCATTTTTATTCCCTCTGTCACAATAGCTATATCTTCCTGGCCGAAATTATGTAAACGATCTGCTGCATTTAGTCCAGCAGCACCTGACCCTACAATAACGGTATTCATTGAATAAACTTCTATATTTATTCCATTTACTTCTACCATTTCTCCTCTCATTGTAACCTCCTTATTCACTGTACTCCCTTCGCCTGATATAATTGCATAATACTTAATGCATTATTGACTTGATGCATTATTACCCATACACACAAGGTTATCATTACCATACTATGCAGGCTATAATCTCTTTAGATGAAATCCACCATCTACGTTAATCACTTCTCCTGTGGAAAAATTAAGTTTTCCAGAACAAAAAACCGAAACAGCATTAGCTATGTCTTCAGGATAACCCCACCTTTTAATAGGGGTAAGGCCTTCTTCAATCAGCTTATCATATTTTTCTTTAACTATTTTCGTCATGTCAGTATAGATGATACCTGGCCTCACCTCATATACGTTAATACCTTCATCTGCTAACCTGTCGGCAAATAACCTGGTTATCATGCTGACACCAGCCTTGGAAATACAGTACTCGCCCCTCTCAGGAGAAGATGTATAGGAAGATAATGATGCTATATTTATAATTACAGGGTCAAACAAATTTTTATCGATTAACTCATTACTCCTCATCAAATCAATCATTAGATTGGCGACCCTCTGTGTCATAAAAAGTGTTCCCTTGAGATTAATACCAACTACAAAGTCGAAACTATCTTCTGTCATCTCTAATATATCTTTCCGTTCACGGGGTGCTACCCCGGCATTATTTACAAGAATATCAATTCGACCAAATTTGTCCATCACCCTTTTGCAGAAACCTTCCCTATCGCTATCATCAGTCAGGTCTCCCTGATAATAAATAACTGGTACACGCAACTCTATCAATTCCCTGATACTGGCTGCAACCTCTTCTCTTCTGATAATATCAAATATAGCTATAGCCTTACCTTCAGCAGCCAGTTTTTTTGCAATTCCATAGCCAATTCCTCTGGCTGCCCCTGTCACAATGGCAACTTTTTGATCAATCATAAATCTTTGCCTCCTCCTTATTTAACTATAAATTAGATTGCACTACTCAACTTCAGCTGTCTAAACCTATAACAACCAGAATGGTTTATTCGCTGAAATATATCACTTTGTTTTCATCGGCAGATTTTCTGGCCCTTAAACAGGCCTCTGTAATATAAAAAGAATCCTCAGCACTTATCAGACATACTCCCTGGCCCCTGACCTGTTTTATAAAATTATAAAAAATTCCACCATTTTCTTCCTGGTCTATTTCAATAACTCCCTTCTGCTTATCATTAACCAAAAATACTTTCTGATCCCTAACTTCAATAATACCTTTAGTTCCAGCGATTCTTATCCGATCGTCATCATGAGTTGATGCTGTTGCCGGTCTTAGATAATCGATATTAATAGAACCCATTACACTATTTGACAAATTAAAATGCACTAATCCTGTCACTTCAAGTTCTCCATGATCCTCATTATATCGTGTAGAATGGTTGGCAAATACACTTTCAAAAGCCTCACCTGAAATACTAAATCCATACGTTCCTGTCAGGCAAGTGAACCTCTCTATCCCTTAGAGCTTGGGAAATACTTATACCTCTCAAGGTCTTTCATTTGACCCTTGACTGCCCAATCTACCTTTTCTTCTGTCGGTAGCTTCCAATTATTATAGCAAGTTAGCATTAACTCAGTTAAGCCATCGACATAGATAGCACTATCTTTTCCACTCTTATCTTGCTTTTTCATAATTAATTCTTCAGGAAAATCAATTATCTCCTCCACTGATTCCTGCATACCATTAATACAAACAACATGAGGTAAAGCAGCCTCTATTCCACAGAGATATGAACCTTTACCTTTGACAGCGTCAAGCATAATCCATATTTTTTTGAAACTATCAGCAAAAGGGTCACCATATACTTTCCGCTTTCCTCCCTTAAATTCAGCAACTATCTGACAATCCTGGTCCTGGTCAAAATAAACTGTAGCATTCTCAAACTCATAGCAGAACCTGGGATTGAGCTGATCTTTTGTTGCATGTGTAACCAGATAGAATAGTTCAACACCATTATCTGTCCAGAGCCTGGCAGCTGTAGTATCAAAGTTTTCTATATCATTTGCCCTATAGAGTTCTGTCTCCAGTCTCTCCGGCCAGGCACTTTTCTCAATACTATCTCCAAGGACATACAACATATTATGTAGGTAATGAGCAGTAGCATTATTGGCCACACTATCCAATATCCACTTTCCATTGCTATCTTTTTTCTTTCCAGCCCAACTGTTGCGATTATAATACTTAAAATCCCTGGGCCAGACTACCAGTGTTTTAAATCTAAGTGGTTTTCCAAAGACCCCTTTGATTATATCCCTCTTTAAATTCTGTATAGCTGAACTAAATGACCACTGATATCCTATACCAACTGGTTTTTCTGCCTCCTTTTCAACTTCCAGCATTCTGTAACCTTCCTGTACTGTAGCTGACAGGGGCTTTTCGCATAAAACACCTGCTCCATTTTTTAAAGCCATAATGGTCTGTTCACTATGATAATGGATAGGTGAAGATATACAGACATAATCAGCAGAATTATCTTCATAAAAGTCTCCCATCTTCGAAAAGACTGGAATCTGCATCTTCTTTATCTCTTCTATCCTGGGCGACTTCTCTGCAAATGGATCAACCACTCCCACAATCCTGAAATCATCTCTATTACTATTCAAAAATTCATCTAAATAATTCTCCCCATAGCCCCCAATTCCAACCAGTAAAACGTCTAATTTTTCATCTGACAAAATCCCTCTCCACCTTTCATGATTGTAGTTTTTATATATAAACCTTAGGTCATGCCTGTTTCTTATATTCCTCCAGCAACTGCTGATAGATAGGCAGATACACATCACGGTCACGCACTACACAACCACTGTGTTTCTTTTGTGCCTTCAATTCTGCGCATTTACTACAGGTAACACAGACCTTTCTTTTTACCATACTCTTATTGGAAATAATGTCTCTGGCAAAGTCGGGGTAAGCAAAGGCCTGTCTACCAAAGCCAATAATATCTGACCAACCCCTCTCAATTACTGCAGCTGCTACATATGGGGCAAACTCCCTTAAGTAACTATAACCAGTACCAACTACTTTTGCGTTTTTTGTTTCCTCACTCGTTACTCTCGCCAATCTCAAGAGACGTTCCACACCCAGAAGGGGGTGTTCCGGCGGCTGATATCCCAGATTACCCGGCTGATCATATGGCCTGTTTATATGAGGATAGAGATATGGTGTTGCGGCAGTTATATTAATTAACTTTATTCCCAATTCATCAAGTTCACGGATAAGCCGCCGGGGATCATCGTGTTGTTCATTGCCATTTTTATCAGAACCCCAACCATAGGGATAGGGTATAGCATCATATATATTCAATCGAGTAACTAGGTCTATATCAACCCTTTCATTAATTTTTTTTATAGCGTTTTTCATCAAACGCGTCCTGTTCTGGTAATCTCCTCCATATTTACCCTCCCTGGTAAAAGCAGCTAAATTTTCGGATAATAGATAACGATGGCAGGCCTTTATATCAACCGCATCAAATCCTGCTTCTCTGGCTAATTCAGCGGCTTCTACGAAATAATCCTCAAGCCTTTCCAGCTCTTCGTCTTTCATCACAGGATGATCGGGGTCAATATTTGCCGCAGCGGCATTATCTACCAGGTCATGATGATATAATATCTTATTGTGTTGTCCAAATCTGCCTGAATGGGTAAGTTGAATAACCAGATAGGGGTTAAACCCTTCACCATCTTTTTCCTCTGCTCTCTCACGAACCATCTCAACCAGTTCCTTAAATTGATCAACTGTCTCCTTATTCAGGAAACACTGCTGGTCATTCGCCCTCCCCATTTGATTGATAGCTACAGCTTCAAACCAGATAAGACCTGAACCACCATCTGCATAGCGCTGATATCTTCTGATATTTAAGTCCCCGGGAGTTCCGTCAGGATTCGCGTCCGCTCCCTCCATTGGATGGATTGCCAATCTATTCGGTATAACAGTCCCTCCACTAAGTTCCACAGCATCACTTAAAACATCAAAGTTTTCAGATATCGGGATATTCAGGCCCAATAATTGTATTTCCTTCCTTAAATCTTCAAGTGTTCTGTAATAAAATTTCCTTATTTCTGCCATTATTCCACTCCTCCTTGTTCTAATTTACAGTAATTACCAGGAAAAGGTTTTCCGTTAGATTATAAATTACTTGTGCAGTATAGGTTAATCACCTATCTTCAACACTGAGTCCCTCTCAACAAGTTCTAAAACATTTTCAGAATTATCATCATTAAATTTCTTACCATTTAGATAATTAACAATATAATTACCAATTGTTACACCCGTTTTATAAATAGGTAATGCCAGAGTGGTTAATGGCGGGTAACCGAACTTAGCAGATGGTATGTCACCAATACCTACAACTGAAATATCACCAGGCACATCAAAACCCTGATTCTTTAACTCCCACATCAGTCCCAGGGCCATCTCATCATTAGCTGCAACCACAGCTGTTAGGTCTCCTATTTCCCCGGCAATCTTATCAGCTGCCCTTCTACCCCCTTCAAAGGAGAAGTCTCCACTGAATAGATACCTATAATCAAATCTATAATCATTATCTTTAAAGGCCTGTAAAAAACCGCGATATCTCTGATACGAAGTATTTAGAATCTCCGGTCCATTAAGATACCCAATCCTGACATGTCCCTTTTCAAAAAGATATCCAGTTACTTTCTTTGCAGCAGATAGATTACCTATTTCAAAATCAATATCAGCAAAAGGATGTGATGTTACACCAATTACAATACTACCATTTGATTTAAGCTGATCTATAATCGGGGTAATCTCTCTGTTATACTCTTCATCAAGCAAAGCCCCTCCGGTAAAAACCACTGCATCTGCTCTATTGGCTTTCAAAATATTTGCAGCCTTAATTTCGCGCTTTACATCTCTATATGTATTATAAATGTTTATAATATAGTCGTCTTTATATAAAATGCTCTCTATACCTTTTAGTATTTCAGCAAAATAATCATCAGAAATATCATGTACAATAACTCCAATTATATTAGATCTGTTGCTTGTCAACCCCCTGGCCATTCTATTGGGCTCAAAATTTAATTCCTCTACAGCCTTTTCCACTTTCTTTCTTGTTTCTTGACTGACAGGATGATCACTATTATTTATAACCCTCGAGACAGTGGTAGGAGATACTCCAGCAAAATTTGCAACTTCTTTAATTGATATCTTTTTCATAATAAGTATTATCCCTTTCATTGTACTTAAAGTCCGAATTTAACAATAGATTTCTTCCAAACTATTCTCCTTTAAAGACCAAAATGGCTTACGGACACCATAATATTAGTGAAAAAATTATAATTCTGCCCCTTGCAACTAAGTCGCAACCTGGCCTCGATAATCACGGAAAACGTTTTCCATAACTTAATAATACTATATTAGATGTTTTAATTCAATAGCTGTATTACTCTATAATTGTAAGTAAGGCAGCCCGATACTTACTGTCATCCTCTTTGGTTCTCTTTCCAGGATTTGAATGCCTGACTCCAGCACGCCTCATCTTTGCATGTAAGTGGCGCTGCATTAATAACCGATCTATATTTTTTTCAGTATATATAAGTCCATATTGATTCAAAGCCCTGGCACCTTTACTTAATACCAGAGAAGCCAGTCCATAATCCTGGGTAACCACAATATCCCCTTTTTGACACTGGTTAAATAAAGCCATATCTACAGATTGATTTGCTTTATCCAGCACTACTACCTGGTTATCACTGCTAATTTGATGTGTAATATCAGTAAATATAATAACTTCAACACCTTTCTGTTCTGCAATATCTTCTGTAATATCGATCACAGGACAGGCATCTCCGTCTATCAGCACTCGCATATTAATTTCACCAACTTATATCTTCCAATTATTGACCCCATAGTCTAATACAGATATTTTTAAGCTACTATCTACAATAAAAGTATTACATTTTTGTATATGAGATTTTCGTATCTAGCCCAGATCAAAGTAATCTGTTACATTATAGGTCCTGGGTTTATCTTTATTAGAGTAGTCAAACAATATTACCGTTTTCTTTTTTTCTCGTATATTTAATCTTTCTTCTGATGAGGAATTTTCGCTTAGATCATAGTAAAAGAAATCAAAGTGTACATACTTCAATATATCCTTTACTCTTCTATCTTTTAAAGAAGGTAAGTACATTTTAACATATTCCTCATTATCAAGAAAGTTATACCTCATGTCATTGAAGAAGTTACCAGACTTAATTTCTAAGGCCCAATCAGGTATTCTCTGACCAGGATTATATTTTATAAGGTCATACTTAAGTACTTCTTTAAAAAACTCTACCTGCTGTTTATCACTACTAATTTTCCTGATATAAAAATCGTGCAGTATTCTATAGAGTGCAACCCTACTATGTGACCTTCGATGAAGATTTTCTGCTACAAAATACCTGGCAAAATCTTCGTAAAACGAAAAATATGAATCATAATGATGTTTAAAAATATAGTCCAGGGCACTATTAAATACCCCTGCATTATAATATTTATCCAGTATAAACTCGATATCTTTCAGAAGCAGCAATTCTTTATAGGAAATATCTTGATTTTGAAGAACCTCATATGGTGGTTGTGAAGTATATTTATAACCATATATTTCGGCTTCATCCCTGATTCTTGAACCCCTTAAAAGCTTCAGAAAACCAAGTTGCAGGACATCAGGCTTTAAATCATAGACATTATTGAAAGACTGCTTAAATGATTCATAACTTTCACCAGGCAAACCAGCTATTAGGTCAAGATGTAAATTAATATTGTTATAGTCTTTCAAAACACGAACATTTTCAGCCAGAAGGTCAAAGTTTACTTTCCGACCTATTAATTGTATGGTATTTTTATTGGTCGTCTGTACCCCAATCTCAAATTGAAAGAGTCCATCTGGCACATCTCTCAATAGGTCCAGAATCTCATCATCAAGTAGATCAGCGGTAATTTCAAAATGAAATGAAGTTTCTTTTTTGTTTTCAAGCAGGAATTTAAATATCTCTCTGGTCCGTTTTTTATCATAATTAAAGGTTCTATCAACAAATTTCACCTGCTTTACGTTGTTATCAATAAAAAACATCAAATCACTTTTGACCCTATCCAGAGAAAAAGACCTGACTCCCTTGATTGTTGATGACAGACAGTAACTACAGTTATATGGACAACCCCGGGAGGCTTCATAATATATTAATTTATGTTTTAATTTCTCAAGATCAATTTCAGTATATGGACGGGGAATACTGTCCAGGTCCCTCATTAAAGCCCTCTCAGCAGTTTCAACAATATCCCCGGAATTATTTCTATAAACTATGCCCTGAATACTTGAAAGAGATGTTTTTCTTCTTGGTATACCCTCAACACCAGAAAGGCTAGCTTCATAAATCCCTATATTCTGATAACTATCCAGTAGATCCTTAAATACAGGCTCACCCTCTCCCTTAATTATAATATCCAGAAAGGGCTTATCATTCATCAGATTCACTGCATCATAGGAAACCTCAGGACCTCCAGCGATAATAGTCACTTCAGGTTTCACCTTTTTCAGACGATCCATTAATTCAAAGGTCATATCCCTATTCCAGATATAGCAGGAAAAGGCAATCAATTCTGCCTCAACCTTATATATCTCAGCCATTATCTGGTCCAGTTGTTCGTTGATAGAGAATTCCTTTACCTGCAATTCAACTGAAGCATTTTTCAGGTGTTTGCTGCAGTATTTCTCAATATATCTAAGGGCCAGAGAGGAATGTATATATTTTGAATTCAGGGTTGTTAATAATGCCTTCATGGTTTAAATCACCAATTTCCAGGGATATAATTATAATTACTATCTTTAGTAGAATTAATCAACTATATTTGGCTCATAAAACTTATAACTCGTAAATATCCATTTGATTAGCTACTACTTCCTTAACCCTATACTGAGCAGCCAGCGTCAGCTCCGGTAGACTTACTGGGTTTTCACCTGATAGTAATTCCTTGATGGCTTCAACACCACTGATTGAAGCCTGGGTATAAAAATTAATTTTGCTTATACCATGTTTTATGGCCTTTTTGAAATCATCAGCAGTCAAACCAGAACCGCCGTGTAATACCAGTGGAACCGGTACAGTCTCTTCCAGTGTTTTAAGTAGTTTAAAATCAAGATTGGGCTGCCCCTTATAGGGCCCGTGAACTGTCCCTACTGCTACAGCCAGGGCATCTATATCCGTTTCTTCTACAAACCTGGCTGCCTCTTCAGGCCTGGTAAATGCACTAAGATCTACATCAGTACCCTCTACCAGATTGCCTTCTCCGCCTGCAACATGACCAAGTTCAGCCTCAACACTGACACCCGCTGCATGGGCTGTCTCAGTTACTTTTTTAGTTAATGCTACATTCTCTTCATAGGGCAAATTCGAGGCATCTATCATGACTGAGGAAAAACCATAATGAATTGCTTTGACTACAGTCTCATAACTCATCCCATGATCCAGGTGTAAAACGACAGGTATCTCAGTACGCATTATTCTGTCCATCAGATATGGAATAAAAATATCAAGATCAAGATATTTCAAATGTACTTCAGCTATACTGATAATTACAGGGACTCTCTTTTCTTCTGCAGCAGCAATAACACCCTCTACCATCTGATGATTTGTAACATTAAAAGAACCTACTGCCCTGTTTTTTGTAACCGACTTCTTTAAAACTTCATTTAAAGTTACTAAACCCATTTTCTCTCCTCCTATTCCAAGTGAACCTCACAATCTAAATCATAGACAAGATTTCAATGGAGCTTCTTAAGATTATTTAGATAAAAATTAGGAGCCAGTACATGACCCGGAAATATTTGCGCGAAATATTAACTTCGCTTTTTGGAATATATCCCACTATCCTGTATAAAAGTCCAGCCCTGTAGATCCAGCTCAATCGGGAGACGGTCCCAGCCTATTTTCAACCTGGTATAAAGCTCCTCCAATGGTATAATTCCAGCAGTTGCATTTACTGCTTCAACACTACAGGCGCCAACAGCAGTGGCCAGATTGAGGGTTTCTTCTGGACTCTTTCCATGTAATATACCTGCCAGAAATCCAGCTATCGTCGCATCACCAGAACCTGTAGTTCCTACGACTTCTACATCATAACAGGGGGATAAAAGCTCTTGCTCATTCCATTTTAAAGTAGGGATTAATGTATCAAGTCTCGATCTGTCCCGCTCATTTAGTTCAGTCAGGTTCCCGCTCTTCATATAAAGGCCCTGACTCCCCAGTTTTATTACAACAATCTTACTACCCCATTTAACTAATTCATTGCTTATAGAGTCAAGGAAATTTAGATCTAATTCTATTTCATTCGCTTCAGGGGAGTCCAGCATGTATAATACTTCATCTATACTGGGCATGAAGATATCTACATAGGGAAGTATATTTTTCAAAAAAGATTTCCAATCTAGAGCCCCTGCCTCAGTATTTGGATCAGGCACAGCCATATCCAGACTGGTTAGAAGTCCTTTTTCCTGAATCTTTTTAAATATCTTCTTCAGTTCCCTACCATCCTCTTGATAGATCTTTCTCATCAGTGGAGGATAACCAAAATGAAATAATTTTGCACTGTTCAGTTTATTATAATCAATATCTCTACTACTGAAAGTATTATTGGTACCAGGATAATGAAGGAATACCCTATCTGTATCAGGTGGAGTCAATACTATCGTATAGGAAGTTGTTTCGTCTTCACTTATAATCATCTGACTGCTGATATCGTCAGATGTCTGTGATTTTAGATAATCCATTATAATCTTTCCAAACTGGTCATTCCCTATTTTACCCAGAAGTCCAGGCTCAATTCCTAATTTATGTAGAGTTAACCCTGTATTGGCAACTGCTCCTCCTGTTGAAAAATCTATTCCGGACATTTCCACTATATGGCCGGGCTTAATTGAGTCTATATTGCCCTTCTTCCAGTCAGGTATTATATCCAGACAGATATGTCCAGCAACTACAATATCCATTGATAACTCCCCTTATCACTTAGCCTCAATGCTCAGCTTTATTGCATAATTCTAATACTTAACTTTATTACCTAACTACAATACTTAATCTTATTACTTGACTTTAATACTTAACTACAATACTTAACCTTAATAATTAATTTCTATAGATATCCTGACATTTTGATTTATTTATATAAGAAACTCATTTTTTCAGCTCTCCGGACTCGATCCCATATTCGCTATACTTTTCCGCTAGATCGTCTTTACTCACAGTACTTGAGGAGGAGTCGTCAACATCAAAGGCCTGCCTGAAATATTGGCCTGCTTTATCCCTTTCTCCACGTATTTCGTAAATAAGTCCCAGGTAGTAATTACTGTCCAACAAATTCTTATGTTCCAGGGCTCTCTGGAAAAACTCCTCTGCCTTCTCTAAATCATTTTTCCGGAAATACACTTGCCCTATATTATCAAGGGCAGGGGCATATTCTGGTTCATCTTCCAGTGCTTTATTACTACACTCCAGAGCCTTATCATATTCACTCTTAAGGATATAGAAATAACCTAGAGATGTTAATATTTTTTCATTAATATAATCATATTTCTTCCTGAGCTCTTCTAAAACCTTTATGGCTTCATCAATACGATCAAGTTTCCAGTATGATAATGCCATATCCATGGCTAAAATTATTTCCAGATATGTTTTCTTATTTAGCTTTTCAGCCTTTTTGAATTGCTTGAGAGCAGATTCATATTTTGCATCATTATATAAAGACATACCATAAGCAGTCAGTGATAATTTACTACTATTATCAAATTTATCAGCAATTCTATAAAATTTACGAGCTATTAAGGGTTTGTTCATGAAAGTCTGAATTAAATAGCCGAGTAAACCTATAGTAGTTCCGATTATCTTGCTCATCTAAAAACTCCCCTTTAGATACTTCATAGTACTCCAAACACCTATTAAATACTCTAAACGCCTGTCAAATATTCTAAATAACTATCAAGTAGCCTAAACAGCGATAATATACTCCCAACATTGATCAAGCATTCCTGTCACAGAGAAATATATATAAAGTAATCATTCTACTTATTAAGATAATACTTTTCTCATTATTTTGCAATTAATTCAAGTAAAAAATAGTTCGTTTTGCTGTTTATAAGCCAGTCCTGCAGCCAGTTCCTCAGCAACATCATATGGTATTTGTCCCCTTTCGACCATCCTTCCGATGGTATTGGACATAGCCCTTCTGAACATCTCTGTTCTTGAACCATAGGATATAAGTTTTCTTGAATCAGTAACCATACCTGCAAAATTAGCCAGTAAATCCACTGTTCCAATATACTTTAGCTGTTCTTCCATACCGTAAGGACTATCATTCAACCACCAGGCTGCACCCAGATATATATTTGGGAAGGCCCGACTAATAGTCGCCAGCGTACTCCAGTGATTAGGGGCCATTGAATATAAGACTATCTTCAGTTTATTATCGAATTCATTCAGGAAATATTTGAGATTATCGGCTATTTCCAGATCATGTGTAGCAATATCCCCGCCTGTATCAGATCCTATTTCTTCAAATAAACTATCCCTGTAATCACGAACCGCACCAATATGCAACTGTGTTACCCAGTCTGTTTCTTTATTCATTTCACCAAATTGAATCAGTAAATAAGCTTTATAATCTCTAATCTCTTCTCCGTTTAATCTTTCCCCATTGTATGCCTTCTGGTGGATCTTCGCTGCCCTGTCTTTATCAACATGATAACTAATAGGTTCAAACAACCCATGATCACTGGCTTTACAACCGTTTTTGTCAAAGAAATCATGTGATTTCTGCAGGGCATCTAAAAACCCTTCTAAGTTTCCTGTATCCTCCTGATACCTGTCAGCTATATCTGCCACAAACGTTTTCCAGTCTTCCTTTTCAATGTTCATTGCCCTATCAGGACGCCAGGTAGGAAGTATACTGACTCCATCTATTTCCTCTGCTGCCTTCTGATGATACTCGAGTGTAGAAGTCGGATCATCAGTAGTGCACATTATCTTTACATACATATCCTTCAGCAATTGCTGCGGCTTCATATCTTCTGTCTGCAGCATTTTAGCTGTTTTTTCCCAGATCATCTCAGCTGTATCGGCTGAAATGGTGTCTTCTATTCCAAACCTGCGTTTCAGGTCAAGGTGAATCCACTCATAGGTTGGGTTACCAGCAATACCCGGAAAGACTTCGGCAAGGGCCATCCATTTTTCCTTATTGGATGCATCACCGGTTATTTTATCTTCACTTACCCCTCTTTTCCGCATAACTTCCCATACATAGTGATCAGTAGCGGCTTCAACCTCCCAGATATCTGTCCATCCTTCGTTTTTAACAATCTCTTCTACATCCCCATGATTATGGGCATCAACTACAGGTAAACCCTTTACTACATTATATAATTTCTTACCTGTTTCATTATCCAGCAAGTAATTTTCATCTAGAAAAGCCATTTAAATATCTCTCCTTTTTATTTATTTTTCCTGATAAACAGGATAGTTTTTATTAATCCAGATGTTACAAAAGCTATTCCTGGTAATAAGAAAATGTATGAATAAGCTACAATGTTACACCTGTTTTAAAAATCGCGATTTCTCGATAATCGTTTTTTTCATTCCAGGTCAAAATATTTTTAGATGCCAGGTTTATTATATAGTCAAATAAATCTTCAGTCAATTTTTCCATACTTTTACCTTCCAGAAGTCTTCCCGCATTATAGTCTATCCAGTTTTTCTTCTTTTCATAAAGCTTAGTATTTGTAGATATCTTTACTGTAGGGACTGGTGCACCAAAAGGTGTCCCTCTCCCTGTTGTAAAAAGTATCAAATGAGCACCGGCAGCCGTAAGGGCAGTAGTAGAGACAAGGTCATTTCCGGGGCTTTCTAATAATTGAAGGCCCTTACCTCTGATCTGTTCTCCATAAGAGTTAACTCCCCTGACTATACTGGTTCCCCCTTTTTGTGTACAGCCCAGAGATTTCTCCTCAAGGGTTGTGATTCCTCCATCTTTATTTCCGGGTGAAGGGTTTTCATAGACTGGCTGGTCATTTGATATAAAGTACTGTTTAAAATCATTGATTAAATGAACTATATCTTCGAAAGTTTCCCTATCCCTGGCGCGATTCATCAGTATTGTTTCTGCACCAAACATCTCCGGGAGCTCAGTCAATATAGTAGTACCTCCGAGTTTTTCAAGTTTATTACTTATCCTACCCAGCAAAGGGTTAGCTGTTATACCCGAAAAACCATCAGACCCTCCGCATTTTAGACCGATTTTTAGTTCAGATACAGGTATATTTTCCTGACTGAAGCCAGCTGCAAAATCAACAAGTTTGTTAATTTGCTCTAATCCTGTTTCGATTCCATTCTCTATATCCTGAAGCATTAAGAACTTAACCCTGTTTTCATCATAATCCCCAATAATTTTCTGAAACTCATCCAGGGTATTATTTTCACAACCAAGCCCGACAACCATTACAGCAGCAGCATTGGGGTGTTTTACTAATCCGGCAAGTATCTTCTGTGTATTCAAGAGGTCTCCGCCCAACTGAGAACAACCATACGGATGGTTAAAGGCATGAATACCATCTATTGACCCCTGGTTTATCTCATCTTTAAACCTTTCTTCCGCTAATATAGCCATCTTCTCTACAGGCTTATTAATACATCCAACAGTTGGTATTAACCAGATCTCATTACGGATTCCTACCTGACCATCATTTCGCCGATAACCCTTAATTTGAGGAACTTCATCTCTATTATTATCTTCTATATAAATATTCGTATTATGTTTCTCTTCAAAATTACTTTTCTGCAGCTTCTTGCCAACAAAAGAAGGATTATAGGTGTAATTTCGTTTACCAGACAGTGCTGTCTCAAGATTATGAGAATGAATCCATTCACCGATATTTATATCACGAGTAGCCCGACCAATTGTAAAACCATATTTAATCACCCGTTCACCTTCATTAATATCTGAAAGCGCGACTTTATGACCAATCGGTATATCACTACTAACTTCAATTACTCTATCGTCTATATTTATTTTGCTTCCTGAGCCTATGTCTTCCAGTACAACTGCTACATTGTCCTCATTGTCTATTCTAAGAATTTTATTTGGCATACTTACACCTCCCAGACTTTCTGTGTTTTCTTCAACAGACTGCTTTATATGATTTAACCAACTTATAGCTACATGTTTTCAATGCAAACGACTACCTCAACAAATCCTCCAGACTTTTTTTGACACCTTTTTTTTCAATATCTGCAAGACTTGTAATTACTCCCTCTGTCAGACCGGGTAGTTCGTTCAGGTTAGATCCCCAGAAACTATTTTTCTTGAGAACTTCGTGTACAAGAGCAATTAAATTGATTTCTTCATTTTGATATCTATCCCATAATCCTGCGAAAAACTCCAGGATCTCCCGGTCATCTTTAAGCAGATATTCCTGACCATTACGATAAGCTAACAGGGCACCTTCCTTAAATTCTGTCCCTTTATAGAAGGTAATTAAGGCAGCGAGAGAGAATACTAGACGATACGGTAGTTCATGCTTTTCTTCTATATATTTTTTTAGTGAAGGTAGAACCCGTGTTTTAAATTTAGAAATAGAATTTAACGAGATGTCCAGCCACTTATGATCTATATATGGATTTTTAAATCTCTCAAGTATCTTGTCAGCAAAACGCTCCAGTTCTTTGCGGTCAAAATCCAGTGTTGGTATGATTTCTTCAAATAATGTCTCCTTAATGAAGGATCCCAGCAAATCATCATTTACTGCATCCCTCACCAGATTAATCCCCGAAAGATAAGAAACTGGTACTGTTGAGGTATGTGCGCCATTTAAAATACGAACCTTTCTTGTACGATATGGTGTCATATCATCTACCCATTTTACATTAAGCCCTGCTTTATGAAAAGGAAGCCTTTCTTTGAGAGACTGATCACCCTCAATAATCCAGAGGTGGAATATCTCCCCAGTATCCAGATTTTGATCTCTATAACCCAGCTCTTCTTCAAGTTTATCGATTTCCCCGGAAGGGTAACCTGTAACAATACGATCAACCAGGGTATTTACGAAAATATTTCCTTCATTAATCCAGTGTTTAAAATCCTCAGGCAAACCCCAGTTATTAGCTAGCTTAAGAATAACCTTCTTAAGTTTATCTCCATTGCGGTCAATTAATTCCACCGGGACAATTAACATCCCCATATCTCTATCCCCATTAAAATATTGGTATCTGTGATACAAGTATGCCGTTAATTTACCCGGAAAGCTATCAGGTGGTGTATCTTCCAGTCTGTCTTCAGGTGAATATACTATACCCGCTTCTGTAGTGTTGGATACTACGAACTCTATATCAGGATTTTCTGCGAGTTTCAGTACCTCATCCCACTGGGTATATGATTCAAGCCCACGACTAACTGAGGATATAACCTCGCGTTTATCAACCACCTCTCCATCCTGAACACCCCTCAGAAGAAGGGTGTAGATACAATCCTGTTTATTTAAATCACTGACCCTACCGCGGGATATCGGCTGTACAACAACTGTTCTTCCCTTAAAAACTCCTTTTTTATTCATCTGATGGAACATCCAGTCTACAAACGCCCTCAGGAAATTTCCCTCACCAAATTGTATTACCCTTTCTGGATAATCCATTATTTCAGAAGAGTACTCTGCCAGTTCTGTTCCAATCAATTCTGTCATTAAATATTCTTTATTTAGTTCTGGTAATCCTTTGCTGGACATTAAAATATTCCTCCTTTTTTACGACTTGAAATTTATAAGCCACTCACAAAGTTTTCATGAAACTTTAATAAAAAGATTTTTACATGACAATTTTAGAGAACCAATCTTTATAGACCTATATCAACAGAGTTATTCTGATCTATATTAAAGACAGATTCCAGTATTAGAGCGGCTGCTCCAATAGCTACTCCTTCTTTATCCATCCGGGAGTTGATAATCTGGACATTCTGCAATGAATAAGATAGGGCCCTATTCCTTACTGTTGATCTAATGCTGTCCAGTATAAGGTCTCCTGCCTTGACAATCTTCCCACTCAAAATTACAGCCTCTGGATTCAGGATATTAATTAAATCTGCAATAGCCACACCCAGATATCTACCTGCATCATGCAGTATTCTCCTTGCTAAGTGATCACCCTGATCAGCAGCAAGAAATATATTTTCCTCATCAATTTTATCTATTTCATGATTTACTAATTCTTTTATGCTACTTTCAGCACCCTGTTTCAGGGCTTTCTGTGCCTGCCTTATCATAGCTGGTATTGAAGCCATACTCTCCAGACAGCCATAATTACCACAGCTGCATAATGGGCCATCCTCATCAACCATGGTATGACCTATCTCTCCAGCAGAATTACTTGCTCCCCGGTAGATTTTGCCATCAGTAAATATGCTTGACCCTATTCCACTTCCCACCTTAAGACAGATAAAGTTGTTAAGTTTCCTTGCATATCCAAACCAGTTTTCTGCCAGTGTCAGGGCCCGGACATTATTTTCAATTATTACAGGCAGATGAAACTCTTTCTGGATAATGTCAGCTACAGGGACATCCTTCCAACCAAAAGCTGGAGGGAATACAGATATTCCTCTGGCATAATCCACCAGCCCATGCATTCCAATTCCAACACCAATAATCCTGTTCTGATAATCTTCTTCAGATAGCAATTCTTTAATTACCTGTTTTACTTCATTCAATATATAATCTTTTTCAGTATTTCCATCGAGCATTCGGTTAGTATGAATCAATATCTGCCCATTTATATCAATAACCACAGCAAGAATTTCATCCTTCTCTATGTCGATACCAATAGTCAATAAAGATTGGGACTTTAATTTAAGTAAAACAGGCTTCCTACCACCATTAGATTCACCATAGCCTATTTCACTTACTAAATTGTAATTTATTAATTTGTTTACTATTCTGGACACCGTGGCAGCAGTTAGATTAGTTTTTTCTACTATTTCTGAACGGGATATTGGAGAGAAACCCCTTATTACTCTTAATATCTGTTTGGTGTTTAATTCATGCATTAACTCAAGATTGCCTGATAAATAATCCATTATTCTCACCACTTTTTTTCTTTTTGTAATAAAGCAAT